>VGMK01000075.1 GCA_016866375.1 Bacteroidota bacterium | reverse complement strand
TTCAAACAATCCAAATAACTATTGGTGAACCTGATGCTCTTTCAATAATCTTCTTAACCCCAGATTCTATGATTTGTCCTGGGACACTTATTACGCTCAATGCTACGGCCGCTGGAGGTTCTTCTCCCTACATCTACACTTGGACTCAAGGTGGGAATGTGGTGGGGAATAATAATTCACTGACTACTGAGCCAGCGTCCTCAGGAACCCAATATTGTCTGACGCTATCAGAACAATGTGGTTCACCCACAACTCAAGAGTGTTTAACTATTACCTTTCCTACGGAAATTTCTCCTGATGTTGATCCGGATAAACCGAAAGATTGTATTCCCGGGCAGTTTACATTTACCAATACGTCGGTAAATTCTCAGGATATTGCAGTTACTCAATATGCTTTTTCAAATGGTCAAGTATACAATTTGGTTGGTTCTGAAGACTTAACAGCTGATTTTCCAAATGTTGGATTGTATGATGTTCAAATGACGGTTACTTCATATTATGGTTGTATTTACACAACAAATATTCCCAATATTGTTGAAGTGACACCTGTGCCAATTGCAGATTTTACAATTTCTAAAAACCCTGCAACATGGTTTGAAACAACCATTCAAACTTCAGATCTCTCAGAAGGAAATATTGCTGTTTGGAATTGGTTCAGTCCAGGTTCAACCTCAATTATATCAACAGGGTCAAACGCAGTAATATCATACCCTGAAGGGATTACAGGAACCTATCCAATTACCTTAATAGTTACCACTACTGAGGGTTGTTCAGATTCCATAACACTTGAAATCGAAATAGTGCCGGACATCATAATTTATGCTCCGAATACCTTTACTCCCGACGACGATGAGCACAATCAAAATTGGCTCTTATATATCGACGGTATAGACTTCGAAAATTTCCAGTTACAAATATATAATCGCTGGGGAGAGAAAATATGGGAATCTTTCGATGCTTCGGTAGCTTGGGATGGCACGTGTAAAGGTCAGAATGTTCAGAGTGGTACATATACGTGGAAAGTCTCATATAAGGTCAAAGACAACGATGGCAAAGACTTTAAAACTGGTTTTGTAAATGTATTAAGGTAAGAAAATGGTAAAAACTTCTTTATTTTTATTTTTGGTAGCTACAATATACTCATGTGAGGTATTAAATGAGGCTACAAATTTGGTGAGTACCTCGAGTACTGCCAGCGATAATAAACCACAACTTACAAATGATGAGGTTATTGCCGGACTTCGTGAGGCACTGCAAGTGGGAATAAAAAATTCAGTTAACCTTACCTCCGTGGAAAATGGTTTTTTCAATAACAATGAAATAAGATTACCTTTTCCTCCCGATGCTCAAAAGGTAAAAGATAAAGCATTGGACTTAAAACTCAACAATCAAGTTGAAATATTCGAAAAAACTTTAAACAGAGCGGCAGAGGAAGCAACGAAAGAAGCACTCCCCATTTTTGCCGATGCAATAAAATCGATGTCGGTGAAAGATGGCTTTTCCATACTCAATGGTGGAGATGGTGCGGCAACAAAGTTTTTAAAAGATAACACTTCATCAAAACTTGTAACCGCATTTTCACCCATCGTGAAGAGGGCTACTTCGGAGGTCAAATTAACATCCTACTGGAATCCAATTATTACAAAATATAACAATGCAATGACTTTGACGGGAGGCCAAAAGCTAAATCCAGATTTGGATGCTTACGTTACGCAAAAAGCCATTGACGGCTTATTTGTTATGGTTTCAAAAGAAGAAAATAAAATTCGCAAAGATCCTGCTGCACGTGTTACTGAACTTCTTTCAAAAGTATTCGGAAGTTTATTAAAATAGCATGTCCCGTTTCTTTCCAGCCACAGATTTAGTTCTCAATAATAAAAATCAGGTGTATCACCTTGGTTTGCGTTGTGAAGATGTAGCGAAAAAACTCATTATAGTTGGGGATCAAGATCGTGTAATTCGCGTTTCGTCATTTTTCGATAAAATTGAACACCGCTCTCAACATAGAGAGTTTGTCTGTCATACGGGATACTACAAAGGTGAGAGAATAACCGCCCTTTCCACAGGTATTGGTACCGATAACATTGATATCGTTGTCAATGAGCTAGATGCTTTGTTCAATATTGATTTAGATACTCGGCAAGAAAAACAGGATAAAACCTGTTTATCAATTATTCGTATTGGCACTTGCGGAATTTTACAAACTGAAATACCTGTTCACTCCTTTATTTTATCAAGCGATGCCATTGGTTTAGACAATGTGGCACATTTTTACGACATTAATCACACCCCTTCTGAGGACTCTCTCCTCGAGGAGTTCAAATCAACGGTACAAATCCCCATAAACATTAAACCTTACGCCGTTCATTCTTCAGAGAAACTAATTAATTTATTATCCTCTGAGAAGGTGTATACGGGAATCACTGTAACAAGCTCCGGGTTTTATGGTCCTCAAGGTCGCTCATTAAGATTAAGAACTTTTACTGAAAATTTACATATTCCCCTTGGTAATTTTTGCTGGAATGATAAAAAAATCCTGAATTTTGAAATGGAAAGTTCAACACTCTTTGCTTTAGGTAATGCTTTAGGACATGAAACTTGCACGATATGTTTAGGAGTTGCCAATAGACCTAATTTTGAATTTTCTCAAGGCTATATGGAAAAAATGGATGAACTAATTGCTTACACCTTGGATAGAATTATTTTAGCTGACTTCTAATCAGTTCCGTTAATCTCTCACCTCTTAAATCAGCCCCATTTTTAATGACTTCTCCTTTGCCGTTGATAAGGTAAACATGGGGGATTGAATTTACCCGGTATTGAGCTGATATTTTACCGTCTAAATCTAATATATGACCCCGCCAAACGAGGTCAAAATAAACAATTGCTGATTTCCATTTTGCTTCATCCCTATCGAGAGAAACACTGAGGATTTCCAGTCCATTTGCATCTTTAAAAATACTGTTTTTGTATGTTTTATAAATCTCCTTTAAATGAGGGATTTCATCTCTGCATGGAGCGCACCAGGAAGCCCAAAAATCTATTATTACTAACTTTCCTTCATATTTATGAAGAAAAATCTCCTCTTTTTGATGATTAATTCCCTTAATATTTGGCGCTATTTTACCTGCCGGTAATCCTGATGTATAATTTCTCCAAATGAGAAATCCAATTAAAATTAGCGCTATTAGAAAAAAAAAAGAGTCAGCTTTTTCATTAGCCTATTCGACGGATATCCGCACCAATATTATTTAGACGTATTTCAATGTCTTGATACCCTCGATCTATTTGATCAATGTTATGAATTGTACTTTTTCCCTTTGCCGATAATGCCGCAATTAATAAGGACACTCCGGCACGAATGTCCGGACTAGTCATACTGATCCCTCGCAAACTATGCTCCCGATTCAATCCAATAACTGTTGCCCTGTGTGGATCACACAAAATTATTTGAGCACCCATATCGATAAGCTTATCGACAAAAAACAACCGAGATTCGAACATTTTTTGATGAATTAATATGGAGCCTTTCGCTTGTGTTGCTACAACTAAAATTATCGATAACAAGTCAGGTGTGAATCCTGGCCATGGAGCATCATAGATAGTGAGTATTGAACCGTCAATAAAGGTATCAATTTCATATTTTTCCTGAGCAGGAATATAAATGTCATCCCCTCTCCTTTCTAATTTGATTCCCAATCTTTTAAACACATTAGGAATAATCCCTAAATTTTCCCAACTGACATCTTTAATAGTAATTTCAGACTGTGTCATTGCAGCTAACCCAATGAAGCTTCCTATTTCTATCATATCTGGGAGAATCCGATGAAAACATCCCTTTAAGGATTTTACTCCCTCAATGTGCAACAAATTTGAACCAATTCCCTCAATTTTGGCACCCATGGAATTAAGCATTTTGCACAATTGTTGAATGTAAGGTTCACATGCCGCATTGTAAAAGGTTGTTTTTCCCTCTGCCATTACCGCTGCCATCAGTATATTTGCCGTACCCGTAACAGAGGCCTCATCTAAATGAATGTATGTTCCTTTTAATTTTTTTGCCTCAATGGAATAAAAATGTTCTCCCGCATCATAATTAAATTTTGCTCCGAGAACTGTAAACCCCTCGAAGTGAGTATCTAATCTTCTTCTTCCAATTTTATCACCGCCAGGTTTTGGGATAAAACCTTTTCCAAACCTTGCCAACAAGGGACCAACAATCATAATTGACCCGCGAAGTGATGAAGCTCTTTTTTTAAAATCCTCAGATTCAAGGTATTTCAAATCGATATCCTTTGCCTGAAAAATATAGGTCCCTTTTTCCACTTTATCTACCTTTACCCCCATGGTTTGGAGAAGAGAAATAAGTTTGTTTACATCTAGAATATCTGGGATGTTTGAAATTGTTACTTTCTCATCTGTCAAGAGTGGAGCGCAAAGAACCTGTAATGCCTCATTTTTCGCACCTTGAGGTATCAATTCCCCTTTTAAGGGTTTTCCTCCATAAATTTCAAAAGAAGCCATCTTATTTTTTATTGAATTTCTTTTTATGTTTATTCTTGAATATTTTGTTGTTATTATTAAATTTTTTGTTCATGCCCATTGAACGCAATAGCACATTAGTGTTTGCCAATTCATCGGGATTTTCTAAAACCAAATCGCCGGCAGATAATTCTTTCAGATGCTCTGCTATTACATGATTCTCAACAGCATCATTATTATGAGAGAGATAGAGCTTTTTCATAAAATTCGCCATCGTATTCTTGAGGTACTCTTTTTCATCCTTAGAGTTTATCATTTTTGACGTTCTCAAGATAGACTCAGTATACTTTCCATAATGACCGTACTTAATTTTACCTTTCGGATAATCCATAAGGTTCGGTTTCTCGAGTAGTACCTCGCGTTGTGGCATTCCGTAAGGTGAGTCTACATCAAGTTGAAAATCTGACATTACAAAAAGATGCGTCCATAATTTATGGCGAAAATCGTCCACGTCTCTCAAATGTGGATTCAATTGGCCCATTACTTCAATAATTGCTTGTGCTGCTCTGTTCCGCTCATCACGATTTTCAATTTCCATAGCATGAGAAATCATGTTTTGAACATTTCTACCGTATTCGGGTAAAATTAGTCGACCTCTGGTTGTATTATATTCCATTAATTTTCAATTAAATTTTCTAACGATGAATCATAGATTTTTTTTGCCTCCCGGACATTTCCGAATGGCTCCTCGTCTACTTGAAACTTTCCTTTTGTTACATGACCAAGTAAAGTGATATTAACACCTGATTCTATCATAAATTCAATAAACTGCTCCTCTTTTTCCTCTTGCAAGGAAACTATCACTCTCCCTTGACCTTCCCCAAATAAAAATGCATCCAGCCTCTGCTCTGAGTCTGTAACGATGTCAAAACCAAGTTCTCGAGGCAAAGACATTTCGACCAAAGATACATACAATCCTCCATCTGAACAATCATGGACTGCATTTACTAATTCCTGTTGAATTAATCCTTTTACAGCTTGCTGGACTGAAAATTCTTTCTCTAAATCAAAATACGGAGCCGATGAAGCCTTAATTCCGTGATAACTCGCAAGATATTCGGAAGATGAGATGTCTTCAGTATAATCACCGATAAGAAAAATTAAATCCCCTTTTTGCTTAAAATCCAGTGTCATTATTCTCTCTTTGTTTGATAGAATCCCGATCATTCCTATCGTTGGTGTGGGAAAAACGGGTATTTCTTTACCCGAAATTACGGACTGATTATAGAAGCTTACATTTCCCCCTGTTACCGGAGTTTTGAATTTCAGACAAGCTGCGGACATACCTCGAATAGCCCCAACAAATTGCCAATAAGACTCTGGATTATATGGGTTTCCAAAATTCAAGCAATTGGTAATCGCACTTGGTTCTCCGCCAGCACAAACGATATTTCTGGCAGCTTCAGAAACAGCAATCATGGTGCCAATTTCTGGATCTGCATTTACATATCTCGAGTTGCAATCTACTGTCATTGCCAGTGCTTTATTTGTTCCTTTAATGTGAACTATTCCTGCATTTGTAGGTCTATTTGTTGACATATTTTTCGTTCCGACCATGGAGTCATACTGCTCATAAATCCAACGCTTTGAGGCAATATTGGGAAGTGCAAGTAATTCATACCCCACCTTGGCTAAATCATTTGGACATGCAACATCTGATATTTTAAATTTTTTAAATTCTTGATAGTAGGCCGGTTCAATATAGTCGCGTTTATATTGAGGTGCACCGCCTCCTAAGACTAAAGATTCAGCCGGAACATCCCCAACTAATTCATTTTGCATGTAATACTTTATTCGTCCTGTATCGGTAACCACTCCTATCTCCTCTGCGTGTAAATCCCACTTATCGAAAATTGACTTCACCACCTGCTCTTTACCTTTTTTAACAACGACCAACATCCTTTCTTGAGATTCTGAAAGTAATATTTCGTATGGAAGCATATTCTCTTGACGTGTTGGCACCTTGTCTAAATGAATTTCCATCCCAACATTACCTGCTGCACTCATTTCACAAGTCGAACAGGTAATTCCTGCTGCTCCCATGTCTTGCATACCAACAATTGCGTCAGTTTCTGCTAACTCCATTGTTGCTTCCAATAATAATTTCTCCATGAAAGGATCGCCCACTTGTACTGATGGCAAATCTTGAGCGGAGTCCTCCGTAATATCTTTGGAAGCAAATGCAGCCCCGGCAATACCATCTTTCCCTGTTGCAGATCCTACAATAAACACGGGGTTTCCGGGCCCTTTTGCAGTAGCTGATATAATTCGTTTCGTATCAATAATTCCTGCGGAGAATGCATTAACAAGAGGATTTTGATTGTAAGAATCATCGAAAAAAACTTCACCTCCTACAATAGGAATTCCAAAGGCATTTCCATAATCCCCGATCCCCTTCGTAACTCCCTTTACTAACCATTTGGTCCGGGGATGTTGAATATTTCCAAAGCGCAAAGAATTTAATTGCGCAATCGGGCGTGCACCCATAGTAAAAATATCTCTGTTAATTCCTCCCACACCTGTTGCTGCTCCTTGGTAGGGTTCAAGAGCACTGGGATGATTGTGTGATTCGATTTTAAAAACGCAACCAAGGCCATCTCCAATATCAACCAAGCCTGCATTTTCTTCACCGGCTTTTACGAGCATATGCGGACCGTCTTTTGGTAATGTTTTTAACCAAAGAATTGAATTTTTATAGGAACAATGCTCAGACCACATGACCGAGTAAACGGCTGTCTCTGTAAAATTTGGGGTTCTGCTAAGAATTTCAGTGATTAAGTCAAACTCCTCTTTTCTCAATCCTAATTCCATTGCTTGCTCAAGCGTTGCCGGCTTTTGTAAAGTTCTTTCCATGTTGACTATGCTTTAACAAAAATAATGAATTATAAATGGGAATTACTTAATTTGTGGCATGAATTGACAAGACTTTTTAACACCCCTTAAAGAATCGTTTAATAAATTATTTACTTAATTTTACAACCATAAAAATTACACTATGAATTATGATATCGTTGTTGTAGGGAGCGGACCTGGGGGGTATGTAACAGCCATAAGAGCTTCACAACTAGGAATGAAAACGGCTATTATAGAAAGGGAATCTCTTGGAGGTATTTGCTTAAATTGGGGATGTATTCCTACGAAGGCCTTGCTTAAATCGGCGAATGTTTATGAATACCTTACACATGCCGCAGACTACGGCATTCACGTGAAGGATTCTAGTCCTGACTTCCTTGCTATGATCAAAAGAAGTAGAGACGTTGCCAATGGAATGAGCAACGGTATTCAGTTTCTTATGAAGAAAAACAAAATAGATGTCATAATAGGTAACGGTGTGCTGAAGGGTAATAAATCTGTTGAGGTAACCGCAGAAGACGGTACAATCTCGACTGTTACCGCAAGCAAAGGGGTGATAATTGCAACTGGGGCACGTTCAAGAGAATTGCCTCATTTGCCTCAAGATGGAGAAAAAATCATAGGGTATAGACTAGCAATGACTTTAGCAAAACAACCAAAAAAATTAGTAGTTGTTGGTTCAGGTGCAATAGGGGTTGAATTTGCCTATTTTTATAATGCAATAGGTACAGAAGTAACCATCGTCGAATACCTTCCTAATATAGTTCCTATCGAGGATGAAGAAGTTTCCAAGCAATTAGAAAAATCATTTAAAAAATCAGGTATCAACATTATGACAAATTCTTCAGTGGAGGCAGTTGACACTTCTGGTAAAGGTTGCATTGTAACCGTTAAAACAGATAAGGGAGAAGAAAAATTAGAATGTGATGTGGTGCTTTCAGCCGTAGGTATCCAAGCCAATTTGGAACATATTGGATTAGAGGAGTTGGGAATTATTGTAGATAAAGGAAGAATTTTAGTCAATGAATTTTATCAAACCAATTTGCCAGGCTATTACGCTATCGGCGATGTTGTTCCTGGCCCTGCGTTGGCGCATGTTGCCTCGGCGGAAGGAATAATATGTGTGGAAAAGATTGCAGGCCATTACCCAGAACCCTTGAACTACCAAAACATTCCGGGTTGCACGTATTGCTCTCCAGAAGTTGCGTCCGTTGGAATGACAGAAAAAGCAGCGAAAGAGGCTGGTATTGAAATTAAAATAGGAAAATTTCCATTCTCGGCATCAGGAAAAGCAAGTGCATCTGGGGCTAAAGATGGTTTCGTTAAGTTGATTTTCGATGCGAAATACGGAGAACTGATTGGTGGT
>VGMK01000074.1 GCA_016866375.1 Bacteroidota bacterium | reverse complement strand
TTATTTGAAAGCAAACAAGGCTCAATAAACTCATCCGTGATTCCTCTATCATAATGCGCTTGAATTGCGATTTCTGCATTGGAATAGGGAGTCCCTTTACCATTTACCAATAAATGGTATGCTTTGGAAACCCGTTCCCACCGGTTGTCGCGATCCATTGCATAATAACGACCAATAATTGAGGCGACCTTACCTCCGGTTTCTGTTAGTTTTTCCTCCAATTCTTGTATAAATCCTAGTCCGCTTTTGGGATCACAGTCTCGCCCATCAGTAAAGGCATGAACGTAGACCTTGTCCATATTAACGCCTCGTTTTTTTGCGAGCTCACATAGTGCATATAGATGTTTTTGAGAACTGTGAACCCCACCGTTGGAAACAAGTCCCACGAAGTGTAAATTAACACCAGATTCTGTTACTTTTTTAATGGCATTCAATAAGACGGGGTTCTCATCGAAATTTCCTTCTCGTATGGCTTTATTTATTCGTGTTAATTCTTGATAAACAATTCTGCCTGCACCGATATTGAGGTGTCCGACTTCAGAATTACCCATCTGTCCTTCAGGTAGCCCAACGGCTTCTCCGTATGTGGTCAAGGTTGTGGAGGGAAATGTGTACATTAACTCATCCATGAAAGGAGTGTTTGCATTGGCAATGGCATCCGATATTGATCCGTCTCCAATACCCCAACCGTCTAAAATAATTAAGCCAAACTTTCGATTCATAGAGGTAAAGTTACCTCAAAAATACTTCCTTTCAGTTGATTTTTACGGTATACTATATGACCCTTTTGCAAGCTTACAAATTCTTTTACAATGAACAGCCCTAAACCACTACCTGATGTTTGACGGGTTTCCTCTTTTCCAATACGATGAAATTTTTTAAAGATATTTTTAGTTTCTTCTTTCGATATCCCTGGCCCCTCGTCTGACACTCCGAAAACAAATGTGGAATCTTGTTTATGAGCATATAAGCAGATATTTGCATTTATTCCGGCATACTTTATAGCATTTTCAATAAGGTTGCTTATCACTGACTCTAACATAAATCGATCGCCGAGAATGAGTATGTTTTGTTCACAATTCACAGTTATGGCAAGATCTGAATATCTTTTATGAAACAAATCACAAATATCGAAAGCCATTTCCGTGAAATTAACCTCACTTTTCACTGCTTGAATGGATTTATTTTCTAGCCTGGATGCATTGAGTATATTGTCAATAAAATTCTCTAAACGAATGCTTTCGTCTAGAGCTTTTAAGATTAAGTCGTTTTTTTTATTTTCCTCTAAACTGTGTTTTTGTAGAGTTTGTAAGGTTAATTTATTTGCGGCAAGAGGAGTTTTCAGTTCATGCGTAACAGATAAAAGAAAATTAGTTTGTCGCGAGGAAAGAGCAAATTCACGCCGAATTGTTCGGTTAATTTGCCATAGTCCTAGTGTTAAAATTAACAGAAAAACACTTCCTTCTCCAACAATCATCCAAACTCGACGATTTACACTTTCCGTTTCTGGGTTAAGCTCATGACTCAGCTGAATCAAGTGATAACCCCACCAAATGAATTGCAGAAAAACATAGGCGCTTAACACATATAAAAGTAAATACGTTTTTTTTTTCATAATTTATTTATTTCCGCTGTTTTCTGGTCTTTTTACCTACAAGGATGTTGCCTACTTCTCGACCGATTTTTTGAATCGTCTCAACACCTGCTGCAATCGGCGAAGCGGAAATATCGTCGTATGAAGAGTATAATGCATTGATTTGTAGGGCAGGGTAGATGAATAAAGCATCATTTACAGGGCAGGCTTTTTCCATTTTCGCTGTGAAACCATCGATTTCTAAACTATGTGAGACAGCTCCTTTTCTTGCAAGGCAGGCAATCAATAAGTCATTTTTATTCTTATCATACTTCAATAGCGTGTCTTCAAAATATTCTATTTCGTTGAACGTTATCTCTGCTTCCAGTTTGTTAGCTTGTCCAATTTTTTCAAACCGTTCGTGAGTTGAAATGGTGCTGAAAAGCTCTATTTTTAAATTTAGTTCTCTGGCGAATCTAAATATGCGTTCCACCCAAATCGCAAAAGAGTTCTCTAGTTCGCACAAAGGAGGAGCCATTACTACAATACGCGAATACGAAAGCATGGGTTTATCAAGTTGGCAAAAGAATATCGTTTTATCGCAAATGTCCATGAGGCGCTCGCGCTCGTCGCCAACCATGCGCTGTATAAAACTGAAGTTTTTATTATCGTTGATTAGCACTATATCAGCGACTAATTCTTTTGACACTCTGGCAATGCCTGATGACAAGTTGTAATCGATAGTCGCGATAGTATTTAATTTAGATTCGTGTCCGGAAAAGTGTTTGACAATGTCTTCTAGAGATTTTCGTGATTTTCGAATCATCATCTCTGCCTTTTCGTTGTTGGGATAAACGCTAACTACAGAAATTGGATTAATCACCTTCGGATCCGAAATAATCAGCGAAAAGTCAATTAAGCTTTCATTGCCTTTTAATTCATTCATCGAAACCATGATGTGCTGATTTCGCAGTTTCGTCTCATTCAATTCCCCTTCACCGGATTCATTCAACTGAATCAATAATTTTTTACCTGCATTTTCAGTTACAAAAGAGGCGGTCATACATGTAAATAAGATGAGCAATACCGTGCCGTTCACAATGTTAATGTCCAGTATTCCATTCCCTTCGTTATATCCCACCATAATGATCGCAAGAGTAGCTGCTGCATGGCTTGTACTTAACCCAAAAATAACCTGTCTTTCTGTTTTTGACATGTTGAATATTAGCTGCGTAACCAATGCGGCCAACCACTTACTAAAAATCGCAAAAGTTGTAAGAACTCCTGCAATAACTAGAGGCCATGTGCCCTGAAGAAATGCTCTGTAATCCACCACCATTCCCACATAAATTAGAAAAAATGGAATAAAAAGTGAATTCCCAATGAAATCTATCCGATTCATTAGAACTGAATTATGTGGAATAAGCCTGTTCAATACCAATCCCGCCACGAAGGCACCGATGATGTGTTCCACACCTGCCATCTCTGCAAGAAAGGCGGCAAAGAATACAATGGACAATACAAAAATGTACTGAGATGATTTCTCACTATCCAATTTGCTAAAAAACCATCGAGCAATTTTAGGAATCCCCAAAAACATGATGACAGAAAATATGGTCAATGAGGTGAAGAGTTTCAACCAAAAAATACCGTCAAGATTTCCTGTGGAAGAACCCGAGATAATTGCCAAAATAATCAAAACTGCTGTATCCGTCAATATGGTGCCGCCCACCGTTATCGCAACTGAACTGTGTTTAGACAGTCCGTATTTACTGATTATAGGGTAAGCCACCAAGGTGTGTGTTGAGAACATACTGGCAACAAGTAAACTCGCTATTGCATCTAGATTCAGTACATAATAGCAAATGGGATATCCTAAAATCAAAGGTAAAATGAATGTAAGTAAACCAAAGGTTAGACTTTTATTTAGGTATTTTTTAAATTGATTTAAGTCAAGTTCAAGACCCGCCATAAACATAATATATAACAACCCAATGGTTGAGAACAGCTTGATAGAGCCCTCTGCTTGAAGGGCATTATATCCAATTAGTCCAAGCGCATGTGGACCAATGATCAAACCTGAGATTATTAATCCAATGATTCCCGGTATTTTTAAGCGTCGCAATACTATGGGAGAAAGTAGGATAATAAAAAGCAATAAAGAAAAAACCAATACGGGATTGGTCAAAGGAAAACCAAATTCAGGCAATAGGTATTCAATGATAGTATCCATCACGCCATAATACTAAATTTTAAATCCTTTCGTTTCAATTCAACAATGATATCTTCTAATACCTCTTTCAAACGAATTTCAGCTTTTTCGCTGTCATGAAATACCAGTATATCACCACCCTTAATTCGCTTAGCTTGTTTAAGGATTTCATTTTTAGAACAATTTTGGTCAAAGTCGTAACTTATCCAAGACCAAAATACTACTTTAAACCCAAGGTTCTTTAGTTTTCTATATTGGCGAAACGTTAGTGAACCATAAGGAGGCCTGAAAAGTGAAGAAGGAATATGTTTTTTAGCTTCAATTACTGATTCCATGTAGTGTGCGGCGCTTGAATGCCGACCTCTTTCGTGAAACATCGTATGATTTCCAACAGCGTGTCCCGCTTGTCGAATACGCTGAAATAATTCCGGATTTAAATCTACGTTTTTCCCAATGCAAAAAAATGTAGCCACAACCTCATGTTTTTCTAAAAGCTTCAAAACCCAGGGAGTAACGAGCGGGTGGGGGCCGTCATCAAAGGTAAGATATACTTCAGATTCTCTTCCTTGCCACATCGCATTTCGGTAATTCCAACGCAGTAATTTGGGCACCCTAAAGAATCGCATCTATTTTCCTAATTTCAGTTTTGGGCTTTCTTCTACCCAATAGTGATTACGCATCAGTTGTAAACGCCGATCCAAGGCGCTACCTTCTTCCGATCCAGAAAGTGCGTCAACGATAGATTTAGTGATATTTTTATACACATACTCTATTTTGCGCTCTGCATCATTTGCTAGTTTGGTGTGGCCTTCTTCTTCAGCCGTTGTTTGAATTTTAAAACAAGCATCCAGTGCCGCATGAAGATCTTCTGCATTTTCAGGATTCACCGCTAAGCTAGGGTCGCTATTTTGGAAGAATCCAAAAATAGTTTCATAACTGCCGAGAATCTTAGTTGCCAATGCGCTTGCTTTATCGAATTTCTTAATCAACGTATACAACTGAACATATTCGTGTAAATGACCACTCGCATAAGCTTGTACTTTGCGCTCAGGGTCATAGTGGCTGTGCTCGCTGTTCAAACTCAAAGATCCAAGAGGGTCAATGGCTCCAACTTCACCAAAGTCTAGAACAGTTTCAAATGGTAAAATTTCCATTGCCATGTCGAGCAGTTTTTCTGTCTTGGCAAAATTATCAGCTACTTGTTTTCTCCAAGCTAGTTGCTGCAATGAATCCTCTTCCTCTTGTTTTTGTGTCTTCGTTGCAGGTTTAATAGTTGCTGAAACTTTAGTAACGGCATTTAGTGAATCCTCAGCTCTTTTTCCTCTGAAATAGAATTCTTCAGCTAATTGTAAGAAGCACTGCCTGTATTGTGTGGTATGCCTTCGTGCGTAGTAATCTGTTAAAACATCAGGGTTTTTCAAGTCTCCATATGAATAAACTTCCGTCATGTTTTTATACATTTTATCGGCGTCAAAAAGGGACGGCATTCGGGTGTATTTATTGAATTCACCTCGAATAGGGCTAAGTTCAAAGGCAACTCCAACTTGCTTTATGTAACCAGATTGTAATAGGGCAATTGATAAACTAGACCCTCTATTGCTAGAGAAATATATTCCTCTTTTCCAATCGTTATTTGCCAATACATCCAACATCATGATTTCACTCTTTGTTAAGTAGCGGTCTCTGTCGTAGGCAAAGTTTATGCGATCCGGGCAAGAGGACTCTTGAGTAGTATTAATTGTCCCCGCTTCCAATGCATTTTGTTTATTGACTTTTAATGAGAATTTTTTGGATGGAAAGAATGAAATTGCTTTCGTACCATTTTCAAGCGCATTAGCATCGTTTCTCACAAATTCCATCGCTTCTGATAAATCAACAGAAGACCAATCGCGTAATTTTTCAGGAGGGGTAGCATAACCATATTGATCCACGAATTCCATATACTCTGGATACTCGAAATCTTGAACAAGTAAGCCTAATTGTTGCATAATTTGACCGTTCAAGTTTGATTTTTTAGAGACTGCTTCTAGATAGTTATACCCTTTAAATTTATTAATGATTGTTTGTTTAATCGAAGTGTCTGTCGACATGAGCATACCTTTTGCCTTGTTCACATCTTCATCCGCACTATTAATTTGTGCTAAAAATGGTGCAGCAGACGCATCGAAGTAACGAACAGCCATTTTTGCTTTATCTAAGTTGTATTTTAATCTTAAGTCCATTACTGAATGAATAACACTATCGTTATTAGAATTTACCAGTTCTCGCATGCTAAGGAAATAAATTTGATCCGTATTTCCTGCCAACATGAGAATTTGATCTTCTCGAAACTTAATTGGTAATGGATCTGATTCGTACGCTTTCATTTTCATTTGATTTGTATACCAATCTGTCCCCATTAAGGATAAATTACAAACGCGCACATCAGTTCTCTTGCCCTCTACCTCTTGCATGTACCAAAGAGGGAATGTATCATTGTCACCGTTGGTAAAGATGATTGAGTTTTTAGAGCATGATTCCAGGTAATTCAGTGCCAAGTCTCGAGCAGATGTTTTTCCACTTCGGTCATGGTCGTCCCATCCTTGAGTAGCCATTAATACAGGGGTAATTACTCCTAGTACTCCTGACAATCCGGCAGAAACGATTCCATTTGACACCCATTTCTTGCTAGTTAGAATATCATATATGGCATAAACGCCAATACCAATCCACATAGCGAAAAAATAGAAAGATCCTGCATAGGCATAATCTCGTTCTCTAGGTTCAAAGGGCTTCTGATTGAGATATATCACAATGGCGAGGCCGGTGAATAAAAAAGCTAAAAGTAAGACAAAAGCATCTTTTGGCGATTTGTAAAAGTGGAAGATCAACCCAACGAGCGCTAAAATAAGTGGAATGAAATAGAATTTATTATTCGAAGGATTTTCGGTGGTATAATAAGGAGCTTCGTCTTGGTTCCCTAAGCGATCATTATCGATGAATCCGATACCAGAAATCCAATTGCCACGCATTTGGTCCCCGTGTCCTTGAATGTCGTTTTGTCTTCCAGCAAAATTCCACATGAAATAACGGGTATACATCCAATTGATTTGATAACGGAAGAAATAGCGAAGGTTTTCGCCGAAGGATGGAAGTCTATTGCCGTCTTTTCCGGTGGCTGATGAACTTCCTTTGGTTAGATCGTAGCCCGACCAATTTTTATAACCGCGAATATGCCTTTCTTCATCAGAATACATTCGAGGGAATATTGTCGTCTGATCTGACGGATAAGTGGCTTTCATAGGTTGGTAGACCACTTTGTTTTCGCCGACTAAGGTGCGATTTGATGCGAAGTACTTTTCTTCAACTAACCCGCTTACCTCTTCTGCATAGGCATTAGCTTCATCTTCTTTCGTAAATGCTTTAATTTCTTTGTTATCTTGTATCACTACGAATCTGCGTAAGTAACTTGGAGAGGCATTGTCCCATTCATTCTGATCATTTTCTTGTGAGTTCCAATAGGGGCCTGAAAGTAATGGCGCAGAACCGTATTGCTCGCGTGTTAAATACGAATGTAGGGTTACCAAATTCTCAGGGTCATTTTCATCTAACGGGGTATTTGCATTTGAACGAATTACAATAACCGCAAAAGAGCCGTATCCAATGAGAAGGAATACTAAACCCATCAAACTGTTGTACAGGGTAGTTTTTCCTTTTTTTCTTGCGTATTTTACGCCCCAAAATAATAAAAACACTATGAATGCAAAAAAGAAAATAGTCCCTGAATAGAACGGCATTCCTATTGAATTTACAAAATACACTTCAAAGGAACTTGCCATAGAAATAGAGCCCGGAATGATGCCTTCTTGAATGAATCCTAGCGCAAAAATTGAAACCAATCCGGTGATAATCATTCCTTTCAGATTCGTGTCTTTTACAACACGGAAATAGATAATATATCCGATGGCAGGAACAACAAGAATACCGAGTAAGTGAACTCCAATCGCTAATCCGAGCAAAAACATAATGAACAACAACCATCTATTTGGGCTACGTTCTAACTCTTCCCCAGATTGAAGTCTTGCCATTTCTTCGTCCCACTTTAAAATCGCCCAAAAAATCACTGCCGTAAACAATGACGCCATGGCATAAACTTCTCCTTCTACTGCTGAAAACCAAAAGGAATCTGAGAATGTATAAGCTAAAGACCCGATAGCAGCTCCGATTAAAGTTACCAACTCGTCTCCTTTATCCAGGGCTGGTTTTTTAATGCGAATCATTTTTCTTATTAATAAACTCAGAGACCAAAACATGAAAAGAATGGTAAATGAACTCGATAGTGCTGAGACGGAATTAATGCACACGGCCACGTTTTCAGGCGCAGCGAAAAAGGAAAATAATCGTCCCAAAATCATAAAAAATGGTGCTCCTGGCGGGTGACCTACTTCTAATTTATAGGCTGCGGTGATATATTCACCACAGTCCCACAAGCTTACTGTATCCTCCATCGTTATGAGGTAAACGGAGGTGGCTATTGCAAAAACACTCCACCCCGCCAATTTATTCCATTTATCAAATGTCCAATTCATATACTCTTGGTTTAATGAGTTCTGCGAAGGTAGTAATTTTGGGTGATAACACGGAAATTTTGCTTTTAAGGCAGGAATATATTTATTTTTGTCGCGCAATTTAATAATTTCAAATTTTGTCTGTAAATTTGCCGCCTCATTCAATAAAATAGTGAATGATTATTGACCCATGGTGTAACTGGCAACACGTCTGATTTTGGTTCAGAAGAGTCTAGGTTCGAGCCCTAGTGGGTCAACCAAAGGAGCTGTTCGGCTCCTTTTTTTATTTGTTGCGCAATGCTTCTATAGCCATGAATACCATTTCTGCAATTTGTTCTTGAGTGAGCGCATTGCGGTTAGTCATGTTTATCCCGTTAATCGCAATTTGCATCCGAGTTATTCCTCTAAAATTCCTTAATCTGACCCAGTTCCTGTAGACTCTTTGCTTCTCCTGATTATAAACTTTTATTTTAAGAGCGACGTTAGGTCGAAGTGTGGTAACATTTGTGCCAGAAACGTCACCTAGGATACGG
>VGMK01000073.1 GCA_016866375.1 Bacteroidota bacterium | reverse complement strand
TTGTATTTTCCTGCACCACGTAAAAACTTGTTTCCGTCATCTCCCAGGCTTGATTTGCACCGCTTGGACCCGGTCCTGGCAATGGTGTTAAGGTATCAGAACGGCGCGGAATTACATCGCCGACAGAAGGCATGTCTGATTGTTCTATGGTTATTTGTCCAAAACCAAAACAAGGTAAAATTATTATGAAACTTAGTAAAAAAATTTTCATGCAGGAAATTTTAAAAAAATTAGTAATAAATTAAAGGTATGATAATTATCTGAAATTAAATATGTTCTGTTATGAATTTTTTTTGGTCTGTATTAATTGTGATTTCGCAGGTTGCAGCAGCGAAAGCTCAAGTTTGGTTTGATCTTGGTTTAA
Source organism: Bacteroidota bacterium (assembly GCA_016866375.1). Classification (GTDB taxonomy): domain Bacteria; phylum Bacteroidota; class Bacteroidia; order Flavobacteriales_D; family Crocinitomicaceae; genus UBA952. Next base: position 8,617 of record VGMK01000073.1, on the reverse strand, counting down.
ATTATGGATTTGGAACGGGATTTTTAATGAATCAAAATTTACCTGACAATATACCACAGCTTGGCAGTTGTGCCTCTTTTAAACTTGGTATAAATCCTTCAGAAGACCATGCTATAGTTTTGGAGTTTGGCCATGCTCGTAGATCATACGGAATGGAATATGCGAATATTCCTGACCAAGACCCCACAAAAGAATTTATTTCATTTTTAAATTTTGATGCTTTTCAAGCGGCGATACTGTACAGAAGAACAACCGAAGGTTCATTTCTAGAAATCGGTCCTGTATTTTCGGGCGTTTTTTCGCAGAACATTCAAAACGAATTTGACCCGCAACTGAATGGAGAGGTGATGAACAAAAGCGGAGTTCGAGGGGTCTTAGGCGTTGGTGGATATATTATTGGCAACGAATATATTTCATTAGCAGCGGGAATTCGTTTACTATATGATTTTAAAGATTTAAGGTCTAATTTTGGAAGGGAAGTAAATTATCCCATTCATCCATACCCGGACAATAAAAATATTAAATCACTGAATGCCTTAGATGCCTATATCAATTTGGAACTGAATATTTCATTAGGATTCCTTGTCAGGGCTTCGTGTGGCAAAAGGAATGTTATATTTCAATTTTAGTGGATTATGATCATCGCGCGCTATGGTTTTAAACGGCTGAATCAAAACTTGGGGATTTTGTCATATCTAGCTATTTAAATGTAGAAACAAACCATAACAATACCTCGGGGAACTGGCGGAAAAGTACTATTTTTGCTATCGTTTAAACGCCAAGCCACCAACGGTTATCATAACTACTTCAAATAAGCCATAAGTCTTCCGGTCCAGCCTGAAGAATGCCGAATGGTTATCCAAGAAAAATGAGAATCATGCAATAAGGTTAGCTCGTTTATTTCAATGCTAGAAAGATGTTTCGGATAGGCATAACATTGCTCAAATTCAAGATTTCCATTTAGGTCGATTTTTTTCATTAATACTCCTTTTTCATGTTCCTCCAAACGGTGATATGCCCCCTCACCTATTCCTCCCAAGTAAGTTGCATCCGTAAAAATTGCTTCTCGTACTTCACTAACTTGCAAAAAACCAACGCGTTCGTCAGAGGGTAAAGATTTCGCTTTAGAAGATCGGAATGAATAACTGCACTTTTTAGCTAAGTCGAGTAAAGAACCAAAAGATGACATATTTAAATGAGTTAATTTTCCGGCTTGAAATTCGGTGTATTTATTCCCCTCACCACAAACAACCACATTATAAAGCGGCGTAGTTGACCCAAGCACAGGATAACGCAACAATCTTCTAATCTTCTTTGGAGGAAGCCCAGCCAAAATTGCATTAGTTACAAAACGAGCACAATTCAACTTTCGAAGTGACATTGCACCATAAACAATTTCCCCAACCTCTTGCGTTAACAGAATAAAATTCAAAACTTTCTTACTCTCGACTGCGTAAAGTACAGATAGCGAAATTGGTCCAACACCATGCGTTGCATCTGATAATTCCTCTAATTCAACACATAAGTCTTGAATATTCAACAAGTGATTTTCAGGGGACCATTCAGGCTTCGTTTTTAATTCAAGTTTAGGGTCTGTGTTGGCACCTCGTGCTCTTCCGAAACCATTTTGAGTTAAGTACCTTCCAAAATCGAAATACAAATACTGATCATCCGTAACAACAACTATCGCAGCGTGCCCCGTCATAAAATTGACATTCTTAAGAATTCCTAAGCGTTTCAAATGAAGCCACATTTTTTCTTGGCCCCTTGCTGTCATTTCAGCCCACGCTATTGGAATCACTGCATTTCGCATCTTTGATCGGTTAGGCATAATCAAAAGCTGAAGCATAATACGGTCGAGCAGTAAAATCTTGGATTTCTTGTTCACTCAAACCATGGTAATCTTGCATCATGCAAACATCATTTTTCTTTAGAAAACCATGAATCAATCCCAAAGAAAATGTACGACCAATTATCGCTACCAAGGGATCCTTTTCATCTAACCAAAACATGGCAGCGTTTAATTTTTCTTCGTGAAGCATACTTTCAAATAATTGCTCGAGCAAATGTTCTTTTCCCAACTGAAAATAGATGGCTTCGAATGCTAGAAATTCAAATTTTTCAGGATTGAAAATTTTATTCAATAAAGGAATCTTTGGTAATAGTTTCAAGAGTAACTTTCCTGTTTTACCGGGTAATCGATTTACTTTCCAATGACAACGATGGTATTGACAGCCGGCCAAAATTTCACCTGCTTGATCTCTAATAACCACATACTGATTGTCAAGGAAAACAGGATTGAATTGCACCAGAGAATGGTTTTTATAGAATTCCTTCAATTTTGTCAACATGAGCTCCTTATCTGTTGCATCCGTTAAACGACTAAAATTAACTTTCCCAGGGAAAAACCGACTAAATCCAAAAGTTTTTATGGTACCAACATGTGTATAACCAGTATTTTGTACAGCTTTGAATGAGGCCTTATTTCCACGTTCAACCAACGCAAAATAAACAGTTTTTCGCGTTTCTCTACCCCTAACCAACAGCATTCCGCGTAACGAAAATCGCTTCATAATGCCTTGACCCCTTGTTTCTGGATCCATGGCAAAATATCGAACATATTGACAATTATACGCATCACTACCTGAGGTGATTTCCAAGTTACTAAATACACCCGTTCCGAGTATGCGCTCATCCCTTTCAATTGCAAAAAGCGTGGGATTCACAATGAGCGGAATGTGCGACGAGACTTTCATATTTTGATAAACAGCCCCTTCGTTTCCCCAAGCAATTCTTTCCCAAAAATGAACGACATGCTCCGGAATTCCGTCGTACTTTGCTACTACAAATTCATCCTCGGTTAATAATATCTCTTTATTCATTTTATTGCTTTTCTTTTTAGAATTCCATCCGCTTCCATTTCGAAAGCACTTTGTTTTATTTTTTGTAATAACTGTGACAGTACCTCGTCGGAATGGCCCGGCGAAAGAAAACAATTTCTTCCCTCCCAAATATACACCCCATTGTTTAGAAGGTAGTTGTATAACAAACTCAATTTACCAGGTGTCGTAAACCTAAATAAACTGGCAAAATACGAAACGGAAATTGGAAATTGTTCCTCTTCAAAAAAAGCATTGAGCTGTTGACAAAACTTTTCGGTTTTATCGTTCAAGGTTTTCAAAACTTGTTCATTATCGGCAGTTAGTAATTCTAACACCTTTAAGGATGCCGCCATGGCCAAGGGATGGTGACAAAATGTTCCCGCAACGAAGGTAGGTTTTACCTTTGGAATGGATGCATCTCCATATTCCCAAAAACCACCATCTGTTGCATCTAAATAGTCAGATTTCCCGGCAACTATTCCAATTGGCAAACCACCACCGATTACCTTTCCATAGGTTACTAAATCCGCTTTTACGTCAAAAAAGGCTTGTGCACCTCCTACTCCAATTCGAAAACCACATATGACCTCATCAAAAATCAATGCAATGTTTAGCCGTTCAGTTATTGATCTTAATTCATGCAAAAAATCTCTTGGTTGTAGGGATGGGTTTCTACTTTGAACAGGTTCTACAAGCACAGCTGCAATCTCATCCGCATGTTGCTCCACAAAAGTCAAGGCGTTTTCATGTCCATATTCAAGTAAATAGGATTCATTTAAAATTGATTGCGTAACGCCAGGAACTATTTCCTGTGCCAATTGCGTCTCAGGATGATTCTTCAACGAAAGTAAAGTATCAAATGTACCGTGGTAAGCCCCTTTAAAAAAGACAATCTTGTTTTTCTTGGTAACGGCCTTAGCCAATCGAAGCGCCACCATGACAGCCTCAGTTCCTGAATTAAAAAATGCGACACGCTCAACTCCTGTAACCTCATGGATTTTTGTTGCCAATTCACCCGCTAAGGGTGTCATGGGACCAACTGACCAGTGTTGCCTCAACTGACGTTCAATGGCTTCTCTAATCGGCGCATAATTGTGGCCAAATAAAATCGATCCAAATCCCATGGTTAAATCAATGTATTGGTTACCATCGACATCCAAAAGGTACGCTCCCTCAGATGAATCGCTTAATAAGGTAAAGGTAATTTCCTTAAGTTCAGTAGTAAATCCAGCAGAGGCGCGATTCAATGCAAAATGTTTTCGATTTTGTTGAGTTAACTTTCGCGTGGCCTCCGTTTTTACTTTTAATTGATCTTGAATTTTGTTCATGACGACGAATATAAGCATTATCATTTTAGGCTGGAATGACGTTATTCTCAATTTTAAAAAATGAGAAATTAATTATAACTTTGCCTTCCAAATTATTTAAACAAACATAGTATGCACCTGTGGAATACGTTAAATAAGGAGGAACTAGAACAACATTTGCGCGAGGTAGGTCATGAGTTTGTCACTATCTCGTTTTATCAATACGCAAAGATTGTTAATCCTCGGTTATTTAGAGATCACCTTTTCTTGATGTGGTCAAAATTAGATGTGGTCGGAAGGACTTACGTAGCTAAAGAAGGAATCAATGCCCAAATTGCCGTTCCAACTAAAAATATCGCTCAATTTAGGGAGGAATTGTATGAAATTGATTTTTTGAATGGCATTCGATTAAATTTTGCTGTTGACGAAAGCGAAGCTGAATTTCCATTTTTGAAGTTGAAAATCAAGGTGCGCGACAAAATTCTAGCAGATGGATTAAATGATGAAACCTTTGATGTTACCAACAAAGGAATTCACTTGAATGCCGAGGAATTTAATAAACTCACAGACGCTGAGGAAACCTTATTGATTGACTTTAGAAATCATTATGAGTCGGAAGTCGGTCATTTTAAAGGCGCTATTCTTCCCGATGTGGACACTTTCAAAGAATCATTGCCATATATTGAAGAAAATTACCTTAAAGGAAATGAGGATAAAAATATTGTGATGTACTGCACCGGAGGGATTCGCTGTGAAAAAGCTTCCGCTTGGTTTAAACATAAAGGCTTTAAAAATGTACATCAATTAGAAGGTGGCATTATAAAGTATGCCAACGATTGCAAAGAAAATGGACTGGAAAATAAATTCATCGGAAAAAATTTTGTGTTTGATGAACGCAGAGGGGAACGTATTTCAGAAGATATAATTTCTGTTTGTCATCAATGTGGAGCACCTGCAGATACGCACACCAATTGTTTAAATGATGCCTGTCATTTACTATTCATCCAATGCAACGATTGTAAAGAAAAAATGGGAAACTGTTGTTCAGACGAATGTTTAGATATGATTCATTTACCCGAGGAATTACAAAAAGAACTGAGAAAAGGAAATAATAATAGTAACAAAATTTTCAAGAAAGGAAGATCGGAAAAACTAAAATTTAAACCTAATAATGAAAAACCTTTACCTTTGGTTGAACAATTAAAACAAGTAAAAAGTGTGGTTAGCGATAAATTGGACTGTTGATTCTCAACTTATGGAAGGGCTGAAAACGCCCAATTTGTACGGATTACTATTTGTGGGTGGTTTAACGTGTGGTTATTTCGTCGTGAATGCTATATTTAAAAAGGAGGGTGTACCTGAAAAATCTATGGATCGACTTGTTTTATACATGGTCCTCTCCACTATTATCGGAGCAAGACTTGGTCATGTGTTTTTCTACGGTCCTTACTGGGGACCAGAGGGTTATTTTAGTAACCCTGGAGAAATTTTGAAGGTCTGGGAAGGTGGTCTAGCAAGTCACGGAGCAGCAGTGATGATTTTAATAGCACTTTGGTATTACTCAAGAAAAGTGGTTAAGAAACCTTATCTGTGGATTTTGGATAGAATAGCACCTGCAATTGCCATTGCGGGATGTTTTATTCGTCTGGGAAATTTAGTGAATCACGAAATTGTCGGAGATCCAACAGATGTTCCCTGGGCATTTAAATTTCAGTATTATTTCAACGAGGAAATTGGATATTTCGATCCAAGCCCCCGACACCCTGCGCAACTGTATGAGGCAATTTTATATTTATTTTCATTCATCACCCTCATGTATATGTATTGGAAATTGGAAAAATGGAAACAGCCGGGGGTTATTTTTGGCTATTTCTTAATCTTCATCTTTGGTGCGCGTTTTCTGGTCGAATTTGTTAAACTAGGACAAACCGCCAACGACAATTCCATTGCCGTTTCTACCGGACTAAATACTGGGCAGTGGTTAAGCATACCTCTGGTGCTCGCAGGAATTTATTTACTCTACCGTTCAAATCAAGTACCTCCGTTTCCACCAACACCTCCAGCTGGCGTAAAAAATTAATGTGTTTGACGTTTTTAACGAGTTTACCATTGAAAGACTCACCTTCGAACATACGATTCATTTGATTTTATCTTAAGGCCTGAATTACATGCGTACCTCGAACATTAATCAGTTTCGTAATTTACTTTTATATTTGTAGATTAAAATCAATAAATGGCGACAAAAGAAGCTAAAATCAATGCAAGAAACACGATAAAAACTGACAATAAAACAGCTAAATTCGGAAAAGAAATATACTTAAAATGGTATAGAGATATGCTTCTGATTCGAAAATTCGAGGAAAAAACTGGGCAATTATATATTCAACAAAAATTTGGTGGATTCTGTCACCTATACATAGGGCAAGAAGCAATCGCCGTTGGAACAGCCAGTGCTTGCAGGCCAACAGACAAACACATGACTGCCTACAGAGACCATGCGCATCCAATTGCACTTGGAACGGACCCGAGAATACTGATGGCTGAACTTTTCGGAAGATCTACCGGGTGTTCCAAAGGAAAAGGAGGCTCAATGCACTTTTTTGACAAGTCGAAAAATTTTATGGGTGGACACGGAATTGTTGGAGCTCAAATACCTATGGGAACAGGTGTCGCTTTTGCAGAAATGTATAATGGAACGGAGAATGTGGCATTTGTGTCTATGGGTGATGGCGCGGTTCGGCAGGGATCTTTACATGAAACGTTCAATATGGCCATGCTATGGAAAATCCCTGTGATCTTTATAATTGAAAATAACAACTATGCGATGGGTACCTCCGTGGAAAGAACAACCAATGTATTGGATTTATCAAAAATCGGGCTTTCCTATGAAATGCCCTCAAAAATTGTCAATGGCATGAGTCCCGAGGACGTACATAACGCCATAGAAGAAGCAGCCAACAGAGCACGGAGAGGAGATGGACCCACATTATTGGACATTCGGACTTATCGTTACAAAGGTCACTCCATGTCAGATCCTCAAAAATACAGAACGAAAGATGAGGTGAATCAATGGATAGAGAAAGACCCAATTGAACATTGCTTGGAGGTTATAATCAAAAATAAATGGTTGACCCAGAAAGAAATTGAGGACATTGACCAATCGGTTAAAAAAGAAATAGATGAATCGGTTGAATTTGCAGAAAACTCTCCCTATCCTGATGCAAATGAAATTTATAAAGATGTTTACACACAACAAGATTATCCTTACATTAAAGAATATTTAGCATAAAGACATGGCAGAAATCGTATACATGCCCAAATTGAGCGACACCATGACAGAAGGGGTTGTTGCTGCTTGGAATAAGAAAGTAGGTGAAGTGGTTAAATCAGGTGAAGTTTTAGCTGAAATTGAAACAGACAAAGCTACCATGGAATTTGAATCCTTCTTTGACGGGGTTCTTTTGCACATTGGCGTTGAGGTTGGAAAATCTGCACCAGTGAATACGATTCTTGCCATCATAGGTCAAGCTGGAGAGGACGTAACTTCTCTTCTATCTTCAAGTCCTTCACCCGTCGAAGAGTTAAAGGAAATCGAAAAGTCTACTGAACAACCCAAACCTAGCGCACCGACAATTACACCAGTTGTAGAAAAACCAAATGCTGCTGTTGTCTCACACACAGCTGCGCCCTCTAACGGGCGTATTTTTGCCTCACCATTGGCAAAAAAATTAGCAGAAGAGAAAGGAATTGATATTGGCTATGTATCGGGAACAGGTGAAGGCGGCAGGATAACAAAAAGGGATGTTGATCACTATGTGCCGTACACGTCAACGGGAAAATCCAACAAGACTATAACCCCGGGAATTGAAGCATTTCATGACGAACCGGTTAGTCAAATGCGAAAAACAATTGCTAAACGCCTGTCAGACAGTAAATTTACTGCTCCGCATTTCTATTTGACTTTAGATATTGACATGGATAACGCTATCGCTCTGCGTAAATCCTTGAATACGGTGGCTGAAGTAAAAATTTCATTTAACGACATGGTTGTCAAGTCTGTTGCGAATGCCTTAAAAAAGCACCCGGCGGTAAATAGTTCTTGGCTTGGCGATGTAATTCGACGCAATCAACATGTACACATTGGAGTGGCAGTGGCTGTTGACGAAGGCTTGATCGTACCCGTAATACGTTTCGCAGATACAAAGGAATTGACGCAAATTTCAGCCGAAGTAAAAGAGTTTGCGCAGCGCGCGAAAGAAAAAAAATTACAACCAAGTGATTGGGAAGGTAATACCTTTACCATTTCGAATCTTGGAATGTTCGGTATTGAATCCTTTACTGCCATCGTAAATCCTCCCGATAGCTGTATTATGGCTGTAGGGGGAATAAAAGAAACTCCCGTCGTAAAGAATGGTATGGTAGTTCCTG
>VGMK01000072.1 GCA_016866375.1 Bacteroidota bacterium | reverse complement strand
ACACCAAAAATCATTTTTCCGTCGGACTGAAGCACCAATGACTTAGCTTCTGATTTTTCCGATTCTACTACTTTCTGTGAAATTAATCCATTCAAGAAAAGTAGCGCCATTGCCGGTAAAATAAGTTGTGCCAACACTAAAATCATTTTCGAGTCCCGAAACTTGTTATAAAGTGGGAATTTTTCGATGAAAAAAGCGTTAATCCCATCGGGATCATTTGACGCTAAAAGTGCACTGAGTATGAGAATAAAAAGAAAGGGCCAGCGCAATGAATCCCGGACAAAAATAAAGCCCAATAAAGCAAAAGCAATCATTATTATTCCAAAATAAAAGGCTCCTCCGCTTGTCGCTTGACCACCAAAATATGTAAGAAACCTTGGCCCTTTTTCAGGATTATCATTGAGTAAATAATCAGAATACTCGCTGTATTTAGAGTCCTTCTCAATCATTTTTACAACCTCTTTATTACTCACAAGTAATTGCTGTGCCCCTCCTTTTACATTTGGAAAGGCCGCCGAAAGAATTTCGCGCTGTCCAAAATTGTATTGCAGAATATAACTTTTATTGAGTCCATTTTCGTCAGTGCTTGAGGATTCCTGTCCTTTTGGTTTAATGGTAAGCTCTGAAGCTCCTCTAGTTGTGTGCTTGCTATATTCCTGTGTTGTAACAAGATTGCTAGCATTAGGAAGAATCGCTAGAATTCCTGCGATGGAAAGTACCCCATAGGAGATCATTAGATCTTTCCACTCTTTCTTTATGGCAATACGAATTGATTCTGAAATGGCGATTGCCACCAATAGAAAGGCCAAATAATAAGTCATTTGCAGGTGATTTGCCGTGACTTGTAGTGCGAAAAACAGTGCGAAAATTGCACCTCCGAGCAATGCTTTTCCACGAAATGCCAGAATAAAACCACCGACTGCCGGAGCGATATAACTAATGGCATTTACCTTGGTCACATGACCTGCTCCAATATACAGAATATTGATGGTAGAAAAACCAAAAGCAACGGCTCCTATCATGGATAACCAAGGATTAATTTTTAAACACATGGCAAAAATATAAAAGCCCAACATGACCCAAAAAAGTGTTGCCACAGGTTTAGGTAATCCAAATTTCATGGCTTTGTCCACGTGAAGGGTCCAGTTGTCCTGATGATTTACTGTAATTTGATACGCGGGCATCCCACCAAACATTGAGTTCGTCCAGAGGGGTTCTTGACCATCATGCGCCACGCGATAATCTTCAATTTCCTTGGACATACCCATGTATTGTTTAACATCCTGTTGCTCTACAACATACCCTTTGAACAAAGGCTGATAAAAAATAACAGCCAGAATTAAAAATCCAACCACGGCAATGATGTGGGGTAAAAACATCTTAAAATTAATCTTATTCATAATTTTTATTTATTTAGGATTTGCATAGCGGGCCACGTCCTGTCCATTGATGGTATTGTCGCATAAAATAACCAATCGTTCGATGACATTTCTCAATTCACGGATATTACCAGTCCAGTTGATCTTCGTCAATTCACTTTTTGCTTCATCAGTAAGTTGCCTTGTATGAATTGCCTGCTCTTGGCATACAATCGTAAGAAAATGATCGGCGAGAAGGGGTATATCAGATATTCTCTCATTTAAAGAAGGAACGTGAATAGGTATAACGGCCAGGCGGTGGAATAAATCTTCTCTAAAACGGCCCTCATTTATTTCTTTTCTTAAATCTTTATTTGTTGCTGCTACCACTCGACAATCCACCTTAATATCCTTTTCACCTCCAACACGTTGTATCACATTTTCTTGTAAAGCTCTAAGTACTTTTGCCTGAGCACTTGCGGACATGTCTCCGATTTCGTCTAGAAAAATTGTTCCGCCGGAGGCGAGTTCAAATTTTCCTTTCTTGTCTTTGACTGCAGAGGTAAAAGCCCCTTTCTCGTGTCCAAACAGTTCGCTTTCAATTAGTTCAGAAGGAATGGCTGCACAATTCACTTCAATAAATGGCATTTTCGAACGGTTTGAAAGTTCATGAAGAGATCTCGCCACTAATTCCTTTCCTGTACCGTTCTGGCCTGTTATCAACACACGGGCGTCGGAGGGGGCTACACGTTCAATCATTTCCTTAATGGCAAGAATTTTTTGAGACTCGCCAACGATGGTAGATCCCTTGATTTTCTTCACTGTAGCTTTTAATACTTTTGTCTCTTCAACCAAGTGATTTCTGTCCTGCACATTTCTGAGAATGACCAGAATTCTATTTAAATCGAGGGGTTTTTCAATAAAGTCAAAAGCTCCTTGCTTAATCGCCTGAACCGCGGTTTCAACAGTACCATGACCAGAAATCATAACTACCGGTACTTCAATTTTTTCCGTTTGAATTATTGTCAAAACTTCCATTCCGTCCATCACCGGCATTTTGATATCAGAAAACACCAAATCGAAAGAATTTGACCTCAACAAATCGATGCCATCCTTCCCATTTTCAGCCTCCTGAACCTGAATTTGTTCGAATTCAAGAATTTCCCGCAGAGCGCGTCTGATTGCTCTCTCGTCATCTATTATCAATACTTTCATAATCTACTTTACTGTTCGCTCTAACATTGGAACAAATTTAAACGTTCCAAATTCCAAAATACTATTATCGTCGTTGTTTTTCTTTGTTATTTTCAACATTTTTTGCTCTTCATCTTCGCCAACGGGAATTACCATATGACCACCCACCTTCAATTGGCTCATTAATACTTCGGGGACATCCGGAGCACCACAAGTCACGAGAATTCTATCATAGGGTGCATAGGATTTATTTCCTGCATATCCGTCCCCAAAAAATAATTTTGCGTTTATATTAAAAAACTCCAACATTTTTTTTGCTTTCAAATGTAAATCGCGATGGCGCTCTATTGAAACTATTTTCGCTCCTAATTTACCAAGAATGCACGTTTGAAAACCAGACCCAGTACCAATTTCTAGCACTTTCATTCCTTTCTTAATCTCCAAAAGTTGCGTTTGAAACGCCACAGTGAAGGGATGGGAAATTGTTTGACCAGAACCGATTTGAAATGCCGTATTTGAGTAGGCCTGTTCCTCAAACGCTAAGTCTAAAAAAAAGTGCCTCGGGACGGCATCGAATGCTTCTAATATGCTTTCATCAAAAATTCCTTTTTCCCTTAATTCAGAAATAAGGATTTTGCGTTTTCCTTTGTGTTTAAAAGTATCTTTTAAATGGTTCATTGCTCCGACCTTAATAAATTTTTAATGTCTGAATTATGACCGTAAATCACCATGATTTCCCCTTTTTGTAAAACCGTGTCAGGCGAACTAACACCTTGAACTTGTTTAACTGTTTTATTAATCCCAATAAAGGATTCTTTTCGCTCTTCTCTGATTGTAGTGAGCACAACTAAATTATAATTTCGTCGAAAACCAATTTCATCCAAGGTTTTACCAGAAAAAGAATCTGGAACTTTTACCTCTACGATACTAAAATCGGATGTAAGTTCGTAGGAGTCTAGAAGGCTTGTCAAACTTAACTTTTTTGCCCATTTCTCCGCAGTCTCTAATTCGGGATTAGCAATTTCGGTAATTCCCATGGCTGACAAAACATTTTCATGAGTCGCATCTAAGGCCCTACTTATTAATCGTTTCGCGCGTAAGTTCTTCATAACAGCCGAAGCCATTATGTTGGACCCTTTATCCTCACCGATAGCAATAATTACCAAATCAGTATCTTTGAGGGGAAGTGTTTTTACTGATTCGGGATTGGTCGCGTCCATGCAAATTGTATAAGTTATCTTTTCTTTAAATAGCTCTACCCTTTGAAAATTTGAGTCCACTCCGATAACTTCATTGCCAGCCTCTGTTAATTTTTCTGCAAGCGAGGAGCCAAAATTTCCTAATCCAATAACAATAAATTTCATATTCTAATTAATTAAAACTTCTTCTGAAGCGTATTTATATTTTTTTTGATTTACACGGTCTAAAAAAGCCATGAGAATTGTAAGTGTACTCACTCTACCGATGAACATTAAAAGTATGAGAATTACTTTTGCGCCTTCACTGAGCGAGGGGGTGAGGTTAATGCTCAAACCAACTGTACTGAATGCAGAGAATGCTTCAAATATTAAATGAAGCGGACGAACGTCAGGCTCCATTAAAATCAGAATGAAAGATGCGAGTCCTATGGTTAAGAGGGAAAGAAAGATGATCGAAAATGCCCGACTTACAGTCCCGTTGGAAATTTCTCGCCTTGCAACTTCAATACGATCTTGACCTCTGGCTGTACTGAAAAAATTCATGAAAGCAATGGCCAATGTGCTTGTTTTGATACCTCCACCTGTCGATGCTGGTGAGGCACCAATCCACATTAAAAAAATTGTAATTAATATTGTCGGAAGCGCCAGCGAGGTCATTTCGAAAGAATTGAAACCCGCTGTCCTGGGAGTTACTGACCCCATAAAGGCAACCACCCATTTTCCAAAAGGTCCATGGTTTGCCAAAACTCCATTATATTCAAAGATGTAAAATAAAACAGTACCCAAAAACAAAAGAACACCTGTTGTAACCAATATAATTTTTGAGTTTGTATTTAATATCCATGCCTTGAAACTCAATTTCTTTGAATTGAGAATTTTTAGCACAGTGATTTTTAAATTATAGTAAAACAGCTGAAGTAAATTTTGCATAATCGGAAAACCCAGCCCTCCAAAAATAATAAGCAGGCAAATGACCAATTGAAAAGGATAATTGTAAACCAATAATGGATCGTACAAATTTGATGAGTGTAGAGAAAAACCAGCATTATTAAAAGCACTCACACTATGAAAAATTGAGGAATATAAATGTTGAAAAAAATCAGTAGAGGTCTCTTTGGGCGCGAAAAAAAATAATAGCATCGCACCAAATGCCTCGATAGTAAGAGTTAATAACAAGATATGTTTTAGCGAAGAGAAAACATTATTTAGTTCATCTGTATTGGATAATTCGCCGAAATATACGCGATTATTAAAGGATGCCCCACCTTTAAAAAAAAAACTGAAATAACTGGCAAAAGTCATGATTCCTAAACCACCTATTTGAATGAGCACAAGGATGATTGTTTTTCCCATTAAGGTAAAGCCAAATTCAGTATCCACCACAGAGAGTCCCGTAACGCATACAGCACTTGTAGAGGTAAACATTGCGTCAAGAAATGAAATACCTTGAGTCGTAGAATTGGGCATCATCAATAAAAATGTACCTATTAAAATAATAAAAGCAAAACTGATTATAAACAACTGAGCAGGATTGAATCCTGTTTTTCGATAATCTATTTTAAATGATGCCGATTCTCGAATAAAGTAGAGTGCAATAAATACCGTATTCAAGAGCAAATCGCCCTTAAAAATATCACAGGAAATAAATAAAAAGAAGGTGAGAAATAGAATGTCATAAATTATTATCCATAAATTCCATTTCAAAGAGGAAATGTAACGCAACAGGATACTGGTTGAACCAATCACTGCCCCGATACGACAAAGAACGATGAAATCCGCTAAATATAAATGGTGAGTATCAAATCCATAAAAAAGGAAACATACCAAAAGAGTAAAAATTGATGTAAATCCTGAAAATTTATTAAGTCCTCTTGCTAAATTTCTTATGATCTTCACCATACAAAGTTAGTTTAAATAATCCATTTTAGATTTAGGTAATTGATTCGAATTTCTAACTTTGCATTGAACGAAACGAATGGAGAGAGAGGATGTCGTAAATTGGTTTGTGGTGAAAACAAATTCCCGTGCTGAAAAGCGAGTGTCAGAGCGCATTCAAAAAATCGGAATTCCTGTATATTTGCCGCTTGTTGAATCGTTGAAACAATGGAGTGATAGAAAAAAGAAAGTACAAAACCCATTAATTTCATCAACGCTGTTTGTGAAGTGTTACAGCTCTGATTTACCAAAACTATACGAAATACAGGGTCTACATTGTATCTTAAAACATCTTAACAAACCAGCAGTTGTACATGATTACGAAATCGAAAATCTAAAAATTCTGCTGAAAGAATCGGATGTTCTTGAACCGATAGACAATGTAAATTTTTTCTCAGGTGAACCAGTTAAAGTTATTCGGGGACCACTTCAAGGACTTATTGCAACCTCGGTAGAGGATAATAGAAAGAATCGATTGATCGTTCAAATTGAAAGTTTAGGGAAGCACTTTTTGGTCCATATTAACAAATCTTTTGTTCGAAAACTTTGAAACAAATAGGTTGCAAAACAGGTGAGTTAGTCTCTCTTTGAATTAAGTAAAGATTTAGAAAAAACATGAATTTAAAATGAAAAAAAGGATCTTAATTACGGGCGGTGCGGGATTTATTGGATCTAACACATGTGAGGATTTAATTGCTGACGGCCACGACGTAGTTTGTTTGGATAATTTTATAACAGGGAGAAAGAGCAACATTGAACACCTCATGGATTCCTCCTCTTTTCACCTTATTGAAGGCGACATACGCAACATCGAGGATTGTCGAAAAGCACTCGTAAATATTGACATCGTACTTCATTTAGCAGCCCTGGGTTCCGTACCGAGATCATTAGTAGATCCAATAACCACAAATGACATAAATATTAATGGCTTTTTAAATGTTATCATCGCGGCTCGAGACGCTGGAATTACCCGATTTGTGTATGCTGCAAGTTCTTCTACTTATGGTGACTCAGAAAACTTACCCAAAGTGGAAGATGTTATTGGGAACCCTTTATCGCCGTATGCGGTAACTAAATATGTGGGAGAGTTGTACGCGGAGGTTTTTGCAAGAACTTATGGAATGGAGTGCATCGGATTGAGGTATTTTAACGTATTTGGAAGAAGGCAAGATCCTTCTGGAGCATATGCTGCGGTTATTCCAAAGTTTATTGAGACTTTATTAAAGCACAAAGCACCTGTTATCAATGGAGACGGAACTTTTTCAAGAGATTTCACATACATTGATAATGTTATTCAAATCAATAAATTAGCGCTGTTCACCACGAATAAAACTGCACTTAATCAAGTTTACAATGTGGCTTATGGTCAGAGTGCTAACTTGAATGATCTGTTCAAGGAAATAAAAGCTAACTTGACCGTGCTTGATCAAAATATAGCCAAAATAGATTGCATCCATGGTGAATACAGAAAGGGAGATATCCCTCATTCCTTGGCTTCAATTGAAAAGGCTAAACTACATTTGGGTTATGCCCCAACGCACAATTTGAAAGAAGGCCTGAAGGAAACTGTAAATTGGTACTACATTTACTCGACTAACAATTCACAATCATAATTCCACTCCCACCGGACAATGATCAGAGCCATGTACGTCGTTGTAAATTTCGGCTGCCTGAATGGAGTTAATCAAGGATTTTGAGACCAAAAAATAATCTATTCTCCAGCCAATATTTTTTTGTCGGGCACCCGCTCTGTAGCTCCACCATGAATATTTTACTTTATTTGGGTTCAAGAAACGAAATGTATCGATAAATCCCGAAGAGGTAAAATTATTCATCCCGTCAATTTCCTCTTGCATATAACCCGCCGATTTATTGTAGTTGTCTTTAGGTCTTGCCAAGTCTATCGGATGATTTGCCACATTAAAATCTCCACAAACTACCACCGGTTTTGAGGATTCTAACCCCTTGAGGTAAACTAAAAAATCACGGTCCCATGTTTGTCTATATCCTAACCGTAACAGCTCGCTTCCCGAATTAGGGACATAGACGCAAATTAAATGAAAATCTGCAAAGGTGGCGCATACAATTCTACCTTCTGTGTCATGCTCGGGAATGCCCATTCCATATGACACTTTCTCAGGCGCTATTTTACTCAAGATTGCTGTACCGGAATACCCCTTCCGTTCGGCAGAATTTGCATAGACCTCATAATCTTTGAGTGCACTAACAGCTTCTTTAACCTGATCCTCTGTGGCTTTCGTTTCTTGTAAGCAGATAATATCAGGTTGAAGAACTGACATATCGTGAAGAAAAGTTTTCCCCACAATTGCGCGAATTCCATTGACGTTAAACGATATTACTTTCATAGGATAAAATTTTTAATTATAAATAAAATCAAAATTTATTTTAGAGGACAATTTCAAAATCCTAAAGTTAAATTTAAGAACCCAAACCACTTGGATTCATCCAACTTATTGTCAAGACGTTTAAACTCCATTCGATAAATCAAGTTATCTGAAACTTTGAAATCCCAGTAGCCTGTAAACACCGAAATTTGTGAGTTATTCCCGTCAAAAAAAACACCCGTGTGATCTCTAAAAAGTTCTCCTCGCAGGCCACATGAACTTCTTCGATGGTATTGAAATTTTATTCCTGAATTTATCTGCCACCAGGTTCTCCATTCAAAGAGGTTCTTTTGTTTACCTAAATATGCACAAGACTGAACCCATATTTTATCCGCAACTTCCAAGGTTGCATTCACATCATTCAATATCCTCCACTCCTTCTGGTGATCGAGCCCGGCTTCCTTGCCAAAAAAACTCGTCCAGTTCAAGGAAAAATTTTTCCATTTAAATTCCATTAGAGATGACCACGCAATGGATGGTTTTTGATCAGAAATATGTTGCCATCCGTTAACTAACATAGGAGTAAACGTGAGCCCTGGCGAACAATTAATTCGCCATTTGACTCCTGATAAATAGTAAGGTACGTACTCAGGAGCAAGAGATCTGGAATAAAAAAGTTGTTCGCTACTTTTCCAATTTTCAGGGGAGAAAGGAGAGCTAAAAACTCCAAGGGTTATGGTTTGATTTTCTGTTAAAGTCCTTTGCCAATATGATTCAGCCAACCAGCGCAAAGCAATGTGTTCATTTTTGTAATTATTTGTCATATACCGACCAAAGGCAGGTGAGATATAAAAAGTGTTATCCTTGTATTTTCTCGTCAATTCTATGGCTGCATAATTGATATCTAAGGCATTAATAGCATTCGACGATATATAAATCCCTAAATCTTGTGCCGATGTATTCCTCACATTGTATGCATAATACGTGTCAATTGTTCCTTTCACCAGAAGTGTATCTTGAGCACACAAGAAGG
>VGMK01000071.1 GCA_016866375.1 Bacteroidota bacterium | reverse complement strand
ATACAATAGGTCTATCTCCGTGATTTTGAGCTGCCTCTGGCGCAACAAACCAAAAGGTTGTATCAAGTTGACCCTTTGCGCAAAAGGTTAGAACAGAGAAAAAAAGCAAAAAACAAAATTTCATTTTTTACAAAAGTAACTTATTAAGTTCATTCAAAAGAAGCGTACAAAATTAAAAAAAAAATTACGGCTTTGACACATTTTATACCATCAATTGCAGCAGAAACTATCCCCCCGGCATAACCTGCTCCCTCAGCACATGGATATAAATTTGTAATTTGAATGTGTTGCAGACTCTCTGGGTTTCTAGGAATTAAAATAGGGGAGGAGGTCCTTGACTCCGGAGCATGGATAACGGCATCATTTGTCAAAAATCCAGGCATTTTTTTTCCAAATTCAGTGAATGCTTTTCGCAACCTATCTGTTATGAATTTAGGGAAAATTTTATCCATTTCAACGCTTTCAATTCCCGGTTGATAGGATGATCTCGGGAAATCAATGGATTTTTTTCCGTTGACGAAATCGACAAGACGTTGCGCTGGAACTTTCTGATTTTTTCCCGCGAGCTCCCAGCATCTTTGTTCTATCTCTCTCTGAAAATCAAGGCAAGTAAATGGATTATTTTCGTTTTTATTGAAGTCCTCAGGAAAAATACTAACAACAATTCCTGAGTTCGAGTAAGGATTATTTCGTTTGGAGGGCGACCAACCGTTTGTTACTACCTCATTCTGTTCTGTAGCGCATGGTGCAATGATTCCTCCAGGGCACATACAAAAAGAATATACTCCACGCTGCTCTACTTGTGTTACCAAGCTGTAACTCGCAGGGGGTAAATATTCGTCATTTACTCGGCCGTGGTACTGAATTTTGTCGATCTGCTCTTGTGAATGTTCAATTCTTACACCAAGGGCAAAGGCTTTGGGTTCAATTTTTATATTGTTTTCGTACAATAACTGAAAAATGTCTCTTGCAGAATGCCCCGTAGCCAAAATTAGAGAATTAATTAAAATCCATTTTGAATGATTTAGCTGGATGCGTAGAATTTTGTTATTTTCCTTATGAATCCTTGTCAATTTAGATTCAAAATGAATCTCGCCGCCCATCGCTATTATTTTTTCTCGTATGGCAGTAATAATTTGGGGAAGTTTGTTCGTTCCAACGTGTGGGTGTGAATCGACTAATATGTCTTCATTCGCACCAAAATGAACCAATAATTCTAAAATTTTTTGAACCTCGCCTCTTTTCTTGCTCCGCGTATACAATTTACCGTCAGAATAGGTGCCAGCTCCACCTTCTCCAAAGCAATAATTCGACTCTGAGTTCACAATACCTTCTTTATTCAATCTTGCTAAATCCCTTCTTCTTTCGCGTACATTCTTTCCTCGCTCGAATATTATGGGTTTTACTCCCATGAGCAGGCATTCTAAGGCAGCAAATAATCCGGCTGGTCCTGCTCCAATTATGTGGATTGTGTCCTGAATATTTTTTACATTTTTAAAATTAAATTCTCTGACCCTTGGAGGTAAATTTTCTCCTCGAGATACCTCGATGATTCCTTGAATACTTACCTTTTTGGCGCGAGCATCAACACTTCGTTTTTTCCATCTATACTGAAATTTATTGTCGGTGATATTAAATTGGCGGACGATGTATGCTTTTATGAAATCCGAGTTCAGGGCTTCTTCAGGAGTGCACTTTATGATAAGATCTGAGATCACCCTTCGAAAATAATGGAAAACCACCAACCTTTGTTGTATAAACGTTGGATCGGTTGCGAAACCGTGTTGGTGGGTTCGAAAATAAAGGCACTCGAAAATCCATGGGAATATTTAAGTTCAATAGCAAATTTAAAATAGTGAGCAAAAAATTCAATTCCACCACCAATTTGCCCCTGCCAATCTTGCTTTTTAATCTTAATATAGGGATCGATGAAGGATTGTGCTTTTCCCTCTTGAGATTGTAAATCAATAGAATATTGGGATCCAATTAGGCTGTATGCCACAAAATTATTAAGTCTTTTCGTACGAAACATAAACATCATTGGAAAGTCAAGACTTGTTGAATTGACGCGTTCTTCCTCGACAATATCAAAAGTTTTGGACGGATCTGGATTAATTTTAGTGTATTGAAGAACTCTTTCTTGAAATGATAACGTTGGTAAAAAACGAAATTTGAACATTGGAGTACCGATTTTTATACTTGTTAAAATTCCTAATTGCCCACCAGGTGTTGATTTCGCAACCAAAGATTTAATTCCGTAATTCTGAAAATTTGAATCCTGCGCAAAAAGACTGAAATTACTGGTATTACCACCAAGCATAAATCCAAAGTGAAAAATTTGTTTATCAAATTTCCGATAACGCTCTTGAAAATATTTTTGACCGATATATTGATGACAAGTGAGAAATACCAAGAATACTGCCGATAAATACTTCATATCATTAAAACGAAACCCTAATCAGAATGTTGCATATCTTTATTACCAAGGTAAATCGTTGCAATTCCTCCAGATACTAAATGCGAGGAAATATTCTTGAATCCTACTTTTTCGAGTATGACCTCGAAATCCTTTCCTTCAGGGAATGCTGCCACACTTTCTGGGAGGTAAGCATATGCTTTCTCATCTTTAGAAATTCTTTTCCCAAAAAACGGGATAAAATATTTTGAATAGAAATTAAAGGACTGTTTTATAGGAAATTTTTTGGGTTTAGAAAATTCTAATATAACAACCCTACCGTCTGGTTTTAACACCCGGAGCATTTCAGACAGCCCTTTTTCCAAGTTTTCAAAATTACGGACACCAAATCCCACTGTTATAGCGTCGAAATAGTTGTCAGCAAAAGGAATTTCTTCCGAATCTCCCAAACACATTTTAATTACATCGTCCAGTTTTTTCCTTTTCATTTTCTCTCGGCCAACTTCCAACATGCCGGACGAAATATCCAAACCAATAATTTCTTCTGGCTTTAATTTCATAGCGGCAATGGCAAAATCTCCTGTTCCTGTAGCCATGTCCAAAATGACTTTTGGATTTGTCGAAAATAGGTGTTTCACAGCTTTTCTTCTCCAGATATGATCTATTCCAAGCGATAGAAAATGGTTTAAAAAATCATATCGTTGAGATATGTTATTAAACATCTGGGCCACTTCATCCTTTTTTGATTTGTCTGTATTGTAAGGCTTTACAGTCATTATTTATTTTTGTTAAGGCGGTGGTACTCGCTTTGAAGCTCTGCTATCGTCAGGGTAGAAACTCCCGCTTTTTCGCACGCCAAACCGCCGGCAATATTAGCAATTTCAGCAATTTGCGAAGTTGTGGCTCCTGCTGCTAGACATAAGGTCGCCGTTGCGATAACTGTATCTCCAGCGCCAGAAACATCTGCAATTGTTCTCTTGTGTGCACCCAAGTATGTTTGCTTTTCCGAGTCTTTAATGTAAACACCATGTTCGGATAGAGTCACTAGCGTTATTCTATTTCCAAGTTTCTTTTCTAATAAAGATGACGCATCACAAATAGATTGAACATTGAGTGGGTCTATTGGAATGTTAAGTCCTTCTCTCAATTCTTTTAAATTAGGTTTAAATAGAGTAACACCTCGGTATGTAAGAAAGTTCTTTTTTTTCGGATCAACTGAAGTAATAACGGCATATTTTTTTGCCAATTCCACTAAAGAGGCTATAAATTTTTCAGTCAATACGCCTTTATTGTAGTCTTCAAAAATTATGGCAGTCAGTCCCTTTTTTAACTCTTTCTCAATTAATAAGAGTAGATTTAAAACCAACTCATCACTTATGTCATCAGTTTGTTCCTCATCAATACGTATGACTTGTTGATTATTTGCGACGACTCTCGTTTTTACGGTAGTCTGTCGTTGATTAGATACAACCAGACAAGATGTCGAGATATTTTTTTTAGCCATAAGCTGTAAAATTTCGTTTCCTGCGGGGTCGTTACCAATAACGGAGGCAATGACGGGGATAGCACCGAGTGCCTCAATGTTTAGCACAACATTTCCAGCTCCTCCTAGGCGAAAATCTGAAGTTTTCTTATCTAAAACGGGTACAGGTGCCTCAGGACTTATTCTTGAAACGACCCCAATGATGTATGCATCTAACATAAGGTCGCCAACGACCAAAACACGTTTACCCTTGAATTTCTCAAAAATGGATTTAAGTGACATTATACAAGTTTAGATAGGGCTTCTTTAATGCGTTTTAGCGCCTTTGTTAAGGTTTCTTCTGAGGCAGCGTAAGATATTCTGAAGCAATTAGAATCACCAAAAGCTTCACCACTTACTAATGCCACTTGACCTTGTTCAAGAAGGAACATACACAATTGTTCTGAATTTGAGATTACCTGGTTCTCAAAACGCTTTCCGAAAAATGCTGAACAATTTGGAAAAACGTAGAAAGCACCACCAGGATTATTTGTGCGAATACCTGGAATTTCCTCTAGAAGTGAAAGAACCAAATCTCGACGTTTTTTGAAAGCAGCAATCATGTCTTTCAATACAGATGGATCTGCATGCATGGCGGAAACGGTGGCTTTCTGGGTAATTGAGCAAGTAGCTGATGTAAACTGACCTTGCATTTTATCACAAGCCTGAGCGATTAATTTTGGTGCACCTATATACCCTAATCTCCAACCGGTCATTGCCCACGCCTTTGATACTCCATTTACAGTGACAACCTGTTCATATATTTCATCGAACTGCGCGAGGCTCTCATGTTTTCCTCCAAAGTTGATATGTTCGTAAATTTCATCACTTAACGCAATGATATGAGGATATTTTTTTAAAATGCGCGCCAAATCAGCCAATTCCTCTTTTGTATATACTGAACCCGTAGGATTGCATGGTGTTGAGAAAACGAGCATTTTTGTCCTCGGTGTAATGGCTTTTTCTAAATCATCCCCTGTAATTTTAAAATCTTTCTCTATTCCGGCATTGATCACCACCGGAATCCCCTCAGCTACTTTCACAATTTCAATGTAGGATACCCAATATGGAGCAGGTACAATTACTTCATCCCCAGGATTAACAAGACTCAAAATGACATTCGCGATGGATTGTTTTGCTCCCGTAGAGACAACAATTTGATCCTTCGCGTACCGTAGGTTGTTATCTCTCAGAAACTTTTGTGAAATACTTTCTCTTAAATCGTCGTATCCCGCAACGGGAGTATACATAGTGTAGTTGTCGTCCAAGGCTTTTTTTGCAGCATCCTTAATGAAATCCGGTGTGAAAAAATCTGGCTCACCTAATGAAAGTGATATTATATCTTTACCTTGTGCCTTGAGCTCTCTACTTTTTTTCGCCATAGCGATGGTCGCTGATTCCTCCATGGACAATAGACGATCTGAAAGTTGAATCATGGTTAAAATTTAGACAAAGTTAACAATTCATGTGGTTTGCATTAAGAACGTACCGATAACTTTACTCATGCAATAAATCCGGTCGCCTTTCTTTTGTTCGTTCAAGCGCTTTCTCCTCACGCCATTTTTCGATAGCTTTGGTATTTCCTGAAAGCAAAATTTCTGGTACTTTCCAACCATTAAATTCAAGAGGTCGTGTGTAAACAGGGGGAGATAAAAGATTGTCCTGAAAACTATCAGACAACGCCGATGATTCGTCATTCAATACGCCGGGAATTAGCCTGACTATGGTATCGACGAGAACAGCTGCTGCTAATTCTCCACCGGAAAGTACGTATGAACCTATTGATATTTCCTTTGTAATGAAATGTTCGCGTACCCGTTCGTCAATACCTTTGTAATGACCGCACAAAATGATCAGATTTCTGGCCAAAGATAATGAATTACATATTTTTTGATCAAGGAGTTTTCCGTCTGGAGCTAGGTATATTATATCGTCGTAATTTCTTTGAGCCTTCAATTTCGCGATACACGCTGCAATGGGTTCAATACTCATAACCATTCCAGCGCCACCTCCGTATTGGTAATCGTCCACATTTTTATGTTTTTCGGTGGAATAATCACGAATATTGTGCAGGCAAATTTTTACATGACCTTTATCCTGAGCACGCTGCATAATAGAAGCGGAGAACGGCGATGTTAATAATTGTGGAACTACCGTTAAAATATCAATATGTATCATTCGCAAATTCTTCCTTTATGCTGATCGTTGTGGAAATGTTCATCTAATGCTTGAAATTCTTTGAGCAATTCCTGACTTGGTGTTTTATTTTGTAGGGACCTTAAATCGGGTTGACCTGCATCCACCCATGCCGTATACCAAATACATCCTACAGCGATTACAGCTTTGCGAAGCCTTCGCTCCACCATACCGTTTAATTTTGTGTGGTATAAATTGCAGAATTCTTTTGAATACACTTGAACTGTTGCATTGCCCCTTTGCTCATAAGCATATTTAAGATCGGACGGGAAATCTTGAGAAAGTTGTTTTTCTATGGACAGGACTGAGTCAACGGAGAGATGGGAGCTCATCACGGCTTCCCATGAAAAATCCAGTACATTTTTGACGTATCGGGCTTTTCCAACAAAATAATCATAATTTTCAGAATTTATTTCTACCAAACGACTCTCCCAAAGTGCATGTATTCCTCGCTGCCCGGTTTTTTGCCCGTTGTAATTTTCAGTTGTATGCAAGGGAACGTGTGCGTCTGCTATGTAGTGGCCAATGTCCGCTGAATATTTCAGTATTAGATCTATATTTTTAGCCTCAAAAGCTTTTTGTAATTTATATTTCATAGTAGCAATATGCCAAGGAACGATACCGTATGTTTGCAAGGTGTCCTCAGAAAACTTTGCCACTGCGTCTTTCCATTTTTTAGGCATAACATCGTAGGCGCTTTCGCCCGGCTTGTAATAATGATCGAGGTCAATGTAATGACATTGTGACTCGCCTTCAACAGCATATCTCCTTTTATCCGGGTCAACAGCATGCTCGGTAATAAACTCAATGTGCTCTTTGTAAAAACCGAACATTTCAGGGGGTAGGGTGAAAACTGCAATTCTATTTATTCTTTTGTGTCCAAAAAATCCCCACTGCACCTCCTTTGGAGTTGATACAAAACTCTGAAGTACATAAAGTAAAACGAGACTTAAAAGAATGTAGGATTTATACTTCACCTATCAAAGGTAGGAAAGTTTCACTTTAACACAACAGGATTTTTAACCAATTCCTTAGTGAGCGAAAGATTTAACACGTCCTTCATTTTTTCAACATAATGAATTTTCAATCCCTTTAGGTAATCAGGATTGATGTCATCTACATCTTGCTTGTTCTTTGAGCACATTATTATTTCTTTAATTCCTGCTCGCTTCGCTGCCAAAATCTTTTCCTTGATACCGCCAACGGGAAGAACATCTCCTCTGAGGGTAATTTCTCCTGTCATGGCTATATTTTTTTTAACCTTTCGTTGTGTGAACAGCGACGCTAAGGCAGTTAACATTGTAATTCCTGCACTCGGACCATCTTTAGGTGTTGCGCCTTCCGGAACATGAACGTGAACATTGTGCGTATCAAATAACTCTTGATCTAAAGCTAAAAAATAAGAATGTGATTTCAAGAATTCAAGCGCAATCACGGCTGATTCCTTCATAACCTCACCTAGGTTCCCAGTAAGGGTTAAATTCCCTTTGCCTTTCGTTAGTGAAGACTCGATAAAAAGAATATCACCACCAACGCTAGTCCACGCTAAGCCTGTCACAATTCCGGCCACCTCATTAGTATCGTATTTCGTTTTTTTCCTTCCCGCACCGAGGTAGGAGAATAAATCTGTTGAAGTGATTTTTTCTTCAAACGATTCTTCCATGGCTATTTGTCGAGCGCGATTTCTAATCAACTTAGCAAGCATTTTGTCTAGTCCGCGAACCCCGGATTCATTTGTATATTCCTCAATCAATTTTTCAATGGTTTGCTTGTCTATCGAAATGCTTTTGGCACCAATCCCGTGTTCTTGAATTTGCTTTGGTAACAAATGTCTTTTTGAAATTT
The DNA here is from genome assembly GCA_016866375.1 of Bacteroidota bacterium. Classification (GTDB taxonomy): domain Bacteria; phylum Bacteroidota; class Bacteroidia; order Flavobacteriales_D; family Crocinitomicaceae; genus UBA952. The sequence continues at coordinate 1,351 of VGMK01000071.1, read as the reverse complement.
CAATTTTCTCTTCAATTGTATAACCATTTACCTCTATAATTTCCATCCGATCTCTCAATGGCCCCTGAATTTCATTCAAGCTATTGGCTGTAGCAATGAACATTACTTTTGATAAATCAAATTCGGATTCAACGTAATTGTCGTAAAAGGCATGGTTTTGCTCTGGATCTAAAACTTCCAAAAGTGCAGAAGAGGGGTCCCCGTGATTACTTCTTCCCAATTTATCTATTTCATCCAATACAAAAACGGGATTTGCAGAACCTGCTTTTTTTATGTTTTGCATAATTCTGCCGGGCATTGCTCCGATGTAAGTTTTTCTATGGCCACGAATCTCTGCTTCGTCGTGAACACCACCAAGGGACATGCGAACGTATTTTCTGCCAATTGCTTCTGCAATAGATTTTCCTAAAGACGTTTTACCTACTCCTGGAGGTCCGTAAAAACACAAGATAGGGGATTTCATATTGCCTTTAAGTTTCAAAACCGCAAGGTATTCTAATATGCGTTCTTTGACTTTTTCTAATCCAAAGTGATCGCGTTCTAGAATTTTTTTCGCTCTATTGAGATCTAAGTTGTCTTTCGTAAAATCTGACCAAGGTAAATCAAGAAGTAAGTCAAGGTAGTTCAATTGAACGGTATATTCTGCGCCTTGAGGATTCATTCTTTGCAATTTCTCAAGCTCTTTGTAAAAGGATTTTTCAACGGCGTCAACCCATTTTTTATTTTTAGCTCGCTCCTCTAATTCTCGAATATCTTGAGTTTGAGGGTTGTCCCCAAGCTCATCTTGGATCGTTCGCATTTGCTGGTGCAAGAAATATTCGCGTTGTTGTTTGTCTAAATCTTTTTTGACTTTATTTTGAATTTCATTACGCATCTCCAAAAGTTGCACTTCCATCGTAAGGTGCTCCAAGACCATTAAAACACGTTTTTTCATATCCATTTCTTCGAGCATCTGCTGTTTTTTAGATACATCAGCATTCATGTTTGAAGAAATAAAATTCACCAAAAATGTTGGGCTATCGATATTCCCAATGGCAAATTGAGCTTCTGATGGAATATTTGGGCTTTCCTTTATAATTTGTAAGGCAAGGTCCTTTATGGTTTTGAACATTACATCAAGTTCTTTATCTTTTTTGTCGATGCGCGATTCATGCAGTATTTCTACAGCGGCTCGCATGTATGGTTCTGTTTGCAGTGGCGATGTAATTTGAAACCTTCTTTTTCCTTGAATGATAATTGTGGAGCTGCCGTCAGGCATTTTCAACATCCTTATGATTTGGGCTACTGTTCCTATCTTGTGAAGGTCATTAAATTCTGGAGACTCTTGTTCTTGGTCTCGCTGTGAAACCAC
>VGMK01000070.1 GCA_016866375.1 Bacteroidota bacterium | reverse complement strand
CTCGACCCCATTTGCACAGTCGATTACAAGAATTACACTATCTACAGCAGTTAATGTCCGAAAAGTGTCTTCCGCAAAATCTTTGTGTCCAGGTGTATCAAGAATATTAATTTGACGATTGCGGTATTCAAAGGCCATAACTGAAGTAGCAACAGAAATCCCTCTTTGCTTTTCAATCTCCATGAAATCAGAGGTAGCTGTCTTTTTTATTTTGTTATTCTTAACAGCACCTGCAGTTTGAATGGCACCACCAAATAGCAATAGCTTTTCAGTTAAGGTGGTTTTTCCGGCATCTGGGTGAGAAATTATCCCGAAGGTTCGTCTTTTCTCTATGGCTTCCGCATGTTTCATATGTAAACAAAAAAAGACTGCCTGAGCAGTCTTTACTAATTATAGTCAAAAATTAATATATTTCGTTTCCCGAAAAATGAAATTTCCCTTCAATTTCTGCATTTTCGTCCGAATCAGAACCATGCACTGCATTTCGTCCTTTACTCTCGGCATAAGCTTTTCTAATTGTGCCTTCTGCTGCCTCCGCAGGGTCTGTAGCACCTATCAAGGCTCGAAAATCAGCAACTGCATTTTCTTTTTCTAAAATGGCCGCCACAATTGGACCAGAAGTCATGTACTCAACAAGATCACCATAGAAAGGTCTTTCTGCGTGAACTTCGTAAAATTTCTTAGCTTGTTCCGTTGATAATCTTGTGTATTTCATCGCTTTTATTTCAAAACCAGCCTCGATGATCATGTCAATTATCTTTCCCATATACCCATTCTCAAGCGCATCGGGTTTTAACATAGTAAACGTTCTGTTTTTAGCCATTCTAATTAAATTTTGGTTGCAAAGTTACGTATTTATTCTGTTTTCTTTAAAATGTTTCATAACTAGGGGGGAATTTTCGGTATTGTAACTTCTGCAATACTTAACTTTATAGATTTACCCCTACAACATGTATTACAAGATTTTCGTGTTAGCTTTTCTGATTACTGCCTGCCAAGAAAGTATCAACTCTCTTTCTAATAAAAGCACTGACAACCAATCGAGTACTGCAAAGTCTCAATCAATGCAAAATAAAATTCAAGAAAATAAATTTGAAAAAGAATCCGTTACAATCCGTTCTGAGAGGAAGAAAACAAACCTTCCTAAAGCCAAAAAAACCAATTCACCTGCATCGAAGCCTAATTCAACAACGAATAAAGAGTCAATTAAAGAAAATGAAATTAAAAAGCAAGAAGTAAAGAATGAATATGAGCAAAAAAAGCGAAAATGGAACAAGCTTTATTCAGAGGACTCAACATGGCTTGATTTGTATAATACCTCTGAGGCAAGTTTTATAAAAGGGTGGGAAAATGAATTTATTAAAAGCCCAAATATTATAAACACCATTAATAAACCATTTTTGGTCCAACTGTTTTACAGGAAAATGGAGAAAATATTTTATAATTCTCCTTCCTTCATCCAATTTTCAGTGGATAAATTTGCGGAAAGTGCAACATTCACTGACCTTCAAATCAAATGGAATATTCCAAATTAATCCTGTTTTGATTTTTATTTAATGTTTAATTTCAATTGTATGACCTTAAAATAAATTACACTTACCTTAAACGTTGAGAAATATAGGTTTAGATTCAGTTCTCCTAATAAAAGAAATACTTGAAGTGAAAATATTTTTAAAATTAATTTTACCCTAAATTCGTGGTTATTAAAGTTTATTTACGAAGAGTAAGAATTATAAAAAATTGTTTGTCAATGAGATTATTTGCTATTTTTTTATTGGTTATTTTTTTAGCTTGTAATGAAAATAATGAATTAAACCGAGGAATTTATCATGAAACAAAAGGAAATCCTGAAAATTTATCAGAAAATGTTTATGTCTTGAATATCATAAGTGAAGGTCATTTTAAAGCTTCTCTTTCCAGGAAGATTAACAGTTCGGATAAAAAAAGAGATATTTTGAACTTTTTGTCGGGGGATACTATGGGAATAAAATGGTATTTTAAAATATCAACCAATGACAATTGGACTATGGATACTTCTTTTTATATTAAAAATTTAAGTGGCTTTAAACGTAAATTGAATTTTGTTTTTAATAAAATGCCTCAAGTTGCACCAAAAAATTGCAATTTCGAATTTAAATTCAATAAATTTCAACCAATATCTTCAATTCCTGGTAATCAAATAGATACCTCAAAATTAAATTCGCAGGTTATTTCCTACATAGCAAATAAACAAAAAGAGCTAGTAATATCCTATCTAAGTAGTTATAAGAAACCAAAATATTCTTTGGGAGATCCTAAAGTTCAAGAAGGCTTGAAAAGCTTAAAAAAATGTCTTTCTTCTGTTATTACAATTAAATTTAACACAGCAGAATTAAGTTTATCAAAAGCGGATTTTGCGCCGTGGTTAACACTTGATACCAATATGAATGCAGACATTTTAAAATCAGAGGGATTGAAATTTGTAAGATCAATTGCAGAAAAATATGACGTAACTGAAAAAAGTATTTCGTTTAAAACTACATCAGGAAATCAAATATCACTTCAAAGTGAATTAGGAACTAGAATTGATGTTTATCGAGAATTGAGCCGATTAAAACAAGACATTTTGAGTGGTCAGAAAGTTGATCGCGTGCCAATTTATGGAATGAAAGGTATTCCAAACGGTGCGTTTGATTCTAACAAAAACTATGTTGAAGTCTCCATTTCAGATCAGAAAATGTGGTTCTACAAAGATGGTCAACTTATTACAGAGAGTGTTATTGTGACTGGTTGTCCACGCAGAGGACATTCTACACCTAGAGGTGCGTTTTATGTAAAATATAAAGCGCACAACGTAATCTTAAATGGTCCTGGTTACAGAACTCGTGTAAACTGGTGGATGCCATTCAATAAGGGGGTAGGACTTCATGACGCCCGATGGAGAGAGAAATTTGGAGATAAAATTTACTTGGCTGATGGTTCCCATGGATGTGTAAATTTACCACCTTCAACGGCAAAATTTATTTACCAATACATTCAGCCCGGAAGTATCGTTCTTTGTTATTAAATTGAAACTTCCAATTTGAATAAATAGAAATACTTAATGGTAATAATTCCCAAAAATTCACGTATTTTTTCTTGAAATTTTCACTTCAAAAGGAGAAAATATTTTACATCAATCGTTTTTAGGTTTATTTTCACTGTAACTTAAAAAATATCTAAAAATTTTAACTCGAAAAAATACAATTTGGAGTAGATATTCTAAATTAATCCTGATTTTTTTATCTTCAATTGCGTAATTTTGTGAGATGATATTAAAACAAGTTTCGCTTTCATTGATTAATTCCAAAAACAAAAATACCCTCATGGAAGTTTTAGGAATCGAATGTATAGAATTGGGCCTTGATTACATCAAGTGCCTAATGCCCGTTGATCAGAGAACACATCAACCCATGGGTTTGTTACATGGTGGGGCAAGTGCAGCCTTGATTGAAAGTATTGGATCTATGGGTTCTTCCTTAATGATAGACCTAGAAAAATTTCAGCCTGTTGGATTGGAAGTCAATTGCAATCATATCAGTGGAATTACGGATGGATTTGTAATTGGAACAGGCAAAATCATTCATGCAGGAAAACGAACTCACGTTTGGAGTGTTAATATTAGCGAAGCAAATACGGATAGATTGATATGTACCGGTCGTCTAACGGTGCTCATCATTGAGAAAAAATAAAAATGTTATTGTATCGGTTTCCAGGAAAACAGATTGAAAGAAAAAAAGGTCACTTCGTACCTTGTCAAAATGACGAGTTAAAAGGTTTCGTTATTTCGGCGTTTTCTGAGCAAAAATATTGGTTATTTCAGGAAGATAATTTTTCAGATTCCCCATCCTTTATAGGCGAAGAACCTGTTTCAATTTCTCAAAAAAGTTACTTACACAAAGCGAATCAACTCCTAAACGCTATAGGCTCACTCGGACTGAAAAAAGTTGTGTTTTCGAGAGTTAAAACAGAAATTTTTGATGCCAATCTTTCGGAAAAGTTGTTTTATTTTTTGGAGGAAAATTATCCCAATGCGCTTGTTTATTTTTTCTCTGACAAGGAATTGGGAACTTGGATTGGAGCTTCACCGGAGGTATTATTTGAGCAACATGGAAACTGCGGTATTACCACCGCATTGGCGGGCACAAAAAAAAGGGAAGATCAGAGTGCTTGGTCAGTTAAGGAATTTTTAGAACAGGAATATGTTTCTGATTACATTCAAGAAACTCTCAATAAGGAGCAAATCTTTAATATTGAGTTGCACGGCCCCTACGACTATGTTGCCGGACCAGTGAAGCATTTAAAAACTGATTTTCTATTTGAATGTTCGTCTGAAAAGGCAAACAAAATACTCTTGAGTTTACATCCAACTCCTGCAACATGTGGATTGCCGAAAGATTTTGCATCTGAGGTAATTTCACAAATTGAGGAGCACGACAGGGAGCTGTACACTGGATTTATTGGAGAATTTAGAGGTGATTATTCCAAATTGTTCGTCAATTTAAGATGCGCCAAAATAACCAAGGGAAAAATTCATTATTTTCTTGGTGGAGGCTTTACGAAAGATTCAGATCCTGAGGCCGAGTGGTTAGAAACTGAAAACAAGAAAAAAACAATTTCTGACCTTATTGATTTGTTATAACTTTGCGCATGCTCACTAGCGATAAGGAAGTAGTCCAATTAGTTGTTGATCAATGTAAATTACACGGAGTAAAAACTATTGTTTTTTCTCCTGGGTCAAGAAATTCTTCTCTAGCCATTGCGTTCGATGAAGATGATTTCTTCTTAACATATGTGATACACGACGAACGTTCTGCTGCATTTTTCGCGCTAGGTCTTGCACAAGAAAAGAATGATTTCGTTGCATTATGTTGCACATCGGGAACAGCTGTAATTAATTACTACCCTGCTGTTGCTGAAGCATTTTATAGGAAGGTGCCTCTTCTGTTGCTTTCTGCAGACAGACCGATCGCATGGATAGACCAAGGAGATGGCCAAACAATACGTCAACAACATTTATTTGAAAAACATGCACATGGTTTTTTTCAATTGGAGGATAAAGCATTTAATGAGGAAGTGTTGTGGTATTATCAACGAGAAACGTCAATACTCCTACAGAAACTTAAAAAAGGTCCTGTTCACCTCAATATTTCGCTTAAAGAGCCCCTGTATTCCATTGTTACAAAAGTAAAGAACTATGGAAAAAAAATATCATTTTCTAGTTTAAGTAAAAGTATTTTAAATACTGATTTAGAAATTATTAAAGACAAAATTTTCGCAAAAAAAATTATGGTTATTTGCGGTCAATTAAACGTTCAACATGCATTAATTTCTAAATTAACCGACTTTTCTTCACGCACAGGAGCGGTGATATTATCCGAACATACTTCAAATTTACAAAATGATCTTTTTATCTCTTGTTTGGATAGAACTCTAAATATGATTAATAGGGAGCAAGAGTATCGTCCGGAAGTAGTCATTCATATTGGAGACGCAATAGTTTCGAAAGGGATCAAGGCTTTCTTGAGAAATATTCCTGAGCTCGAAGTTATCCGTGTTTCTGAGGAAACAATGGTACAAGATACATTCCAGCATTTATCCATTTTGGTATCTATGGACCCATTGTCTTTTTTCAACCAATTCAATGATATTGGATCGAATAAGACAACAAATTTTTTTGGGAAGTGGAAACAATTAGATTTACTGGCGAAAGACAAGATTGACAGTATTGCCCCATCATTCAGAGGATTAAATGATTTGTATTGTTTTTACCTCATTCATCAATTAATTCAAGAAAATACTGTTATACATCTGGGAAACAGTTCTGTTGTTCGCTACATGCAATTATTTGACATGATAAAGGGATGCGATTATTATTCAAACAGAGGCACCAGTGGAATAGATGGTTCATTTAGCACAGCAGTAGGGGCTTCCGTTGCCTGTCCTTCCAAAAACCATTTATTTATTTGCGGCGACATTTCATTTATTTATGACCATAATGCGCTTTGGATAAAGAATTTCCCAACAAATTTGAGAGTATTAATTATTAATAATGCAGGTGGAGGAATCTTTAGAATGATTGAAGGGGCAAAAGATTCAAATAAGAATTCTGAATATTTTGAAGCAACGCACAATCAACAGGTTATCCCAATAATATCTGCTTTTTCGAAAAATGGATTTCAAATTAACAATGAAGAGCTCCTCGACGATACACTTAGCAATTTTTTATCTTTTAAAGAATCAACCTTTCAATTTTTGGAGATTATTACGGATCGAAATTCAAATTCAACTATTTTTTCTAACTTTCTACAATCAATGAGATGACTCAGGACTTTTTTGATATTTTCACAACTTGGCAAGGTTGGTTCTATTTACTAATTCTATCCTTGCTAGAGATTGTTTTAGGAATTGACAACATCATTTTCATAAGTATTGTAACAGATCACCTAAATCCAAAAGAAAAGCGTAAAGCACGCAACTTAGGCTTATCCATCGCTTTAATCTTTAGACTTGCTTTGTTAGGGACTATTTCCTACATCATGCACCTTGTTGAACCCTTATTTTCTATAGGAACCTTTGACTTTTCTGGGCAAAGTTTGATTTTAATCATCGGTGGTTTATTTCTTCTATACAAAAGCATTGCAGAAATGCACAAAAGCGTGGCAGGAGAACAAGAACAATCACATAAAACAAAGGGTAAATTACCTGCTATTATTACTCAAATTATACTGATTGACATTGTTTTCAGCTTCGACAGCATTATTTCAGCTATTGGAATGACTAATGGCCTAGAAAATGAGGTTTCGCACAGTCCATTAGCGATACTTGTACTATCGATTATTTTTTCAATGGTTATTATGTTATTATTTGCTAAGCAAATTGGTGATTTCATCCATGATTATCCAACAATTAAGATGATTGCATTAAGTTTTTTAGTTTCTATTGGAATACTTTTGATTGCAGAGGGCTTTGGACAAGAATTTCCGAAAGGGTATATTTATTTTGCCCTTGTATATGCCTTACTCGTTGAAATGCTCAATATAAGGATGCGAAAGAAGCAAGTTAAATGAATGAAAAGGAAGTCTTAGCTATATTCGGCTGTCAATCGATTACCGAGTTAGCGGAGAAAAAAGAACTCACATTGTTTTCTCTAAAACAAAAGATTATACAGAAGCCTTTTCACCCCAAATTATTTAAAAAATATATTTCTGAAGTTCAGCGCTTTAAAGAAACTTGTTCGTATCGCCTATTGGAGCCTGACTTAGCCGATTCAACTAACTCAAATACAGGGCTGAATGCCGTCTCTCCCGAACTGTTGATCGAAAGCTTCTTAAAAGAAAAACAGCGTCTTTTACTTATGATTTCGGGTGCTGTAGATTTCAAGCAATTAGAAGATGCCTGTTATTCATACATGCATTTGAATACCAGTTGGATATTCAAGTGGAGTCAATTGATGCCAAGCGATCATTTAAAATCTCCCACCTCCATAAATCAAATCGAGGACATGGAGTGGGTTGCGATAAAACGGCTCATTCAAATTGAAGGCATTAAGAATTGGGAAGAGTTGTTTATGAATAAAGTTTCAACCAAGCTGCAGTCAGCCTTGAGAGATATTCGCAATCATATCAATTACCTCGGCATATAGAACAAGGTAATTAAATCGAATATGGAATGAATCAAAATGACATTTTTCCAGGGATTTTCCGGTTTTACAAGATAGAAAGGAATTACAATTAAGGGGCAGAACCATAAATGGGCATATGAATCATCAATCAATTGAATAATTAGCGCTAAAATAAGTACGGTTAGCACCCAGACAAATTTTCTTTTTGTTTTTGAGGCGAACCAACACAACAAGGAAAGTGATAAAACAATGTATGCAAGTAACTTACTCAAGTTCAGGTAAGGATTTTCAAAGTATGCCTCCATTTCATTGTTGTGCAGAAAGAAACTCAAAACAAAGGGGTTGCTGAACAGTTTCAGATGGATGTATAAAAGAAAAAAAATAGCTCCAAATTTATATTCTTTAAGTGTTTTTTGTTTTAATTGAATTATGAATGTCGAAAGGGTTACTATCCAAAGTATGGGACCAAAAAGCGGATATGGAAAAATAACTTTTAGATATGATATGAAGCAAGAAAGAGTGTACAAGCCAACAGATAGTAAAGCTAAAAAGGTTACCCTAGCCTCTTTTGTCATAATTTCAGCGACTCGTAAATGTAATCAAACGTGGATAAAACAGTTGGTTGGTCATCGACAACAGCAATATTATGTTCAAAGTGAGCACTTGGTTTTCCATCAGCGGTAACTATTGTCCAATTGTCCTTGAGCGTCATTACCTTTTCTGTTCCCATGTTAATCATTGGTTCAATGGCAAGAGTCAAACCATTTTGTATTTTTTTACCTCTTCCTCTTCTTCCAAAATTTGGTACTTGCGGTTCTTCGTGTAAACTCTTGCCTAAACCGTGTCCAACCAGGTCCCGAACGACGCCGAAACCATTTCTTTCAGCGTGATTTTGAATCGCCCAGCCAATATCTTCAATTCTATTGGATGTAGTGCACTGCTCTATGCCTAAATACAGGCATTCTTTTGTAACCTTGAGAAGATTTTTAACCTCTGGTGCTACCTCACCAACTTCAAACGTGTAGGCGTGATCGCCGTAATAACCTCTGTAAAGCGAACCACAATCTACGGACACAATATCCCCTTCTTGAAACGGGCGATTCGTAGGTAGGCCGTGAACCACCTGTTCATTTACTGAAACCAACAAGGTACTTGGACAACCATATAGCCCTAAAAATCCAGGTATAGCATTTTGTGAACGTATGTATTCCTCTGCTTTTCTATCCAGTTGTTGTGGCGTATTTCCTGGTTTTATATCCTTTGCAATCAAGCCCAAAGTTCTGCTTACAATTTGAGCAGCCTCCCGCATAATTGTTATCTCCTCTAACGTTTTATAGTTGATCATAAATTTGTTAAAAAATGACACGTACAAAGATAGGAAATTATCAGGCAAGACTTATAAGCCACTTCATCGTATCGAAATTATCCGCATAGTCATCTATTTTTGGTTTTTGAGCGGCCCCAAAAGGCAGATAGGACCTTCCCACAATACATTGGATTTCAGGAGCCTTCTCTTCCAGGTATTTTTCTAAGGCTTCTTTCGAAGAATACTCATGATAATACAGCATGGCTATTGGTGGATTTAAGTCTTCTGAGTTTTTTAGCAGCATAAAATTATTATCCAATAGCTTCTCTCCATTCATCAGGTGGATGGCTTTAGAATAGTCATAGTTGTTACCGTACTTTTTATTTTGAATAACATTCGAATAAGAAACGATTCCTTGAAAAAAATGAGAGAAATCATAACCAACAGGCACACATAAATGTGTAACATTTCTGCACCCTCGCCCATAATATTGAAACACATCTTGACCAAGAAATTTTAATTCCTCTGCAGTTTCATCGCCTGTTAATGCTGCAACA
>VGMK01000069.1 GCA_016866375.1 Bacteroidota bacterium | reverse complement strand
TAAATGGTTCTGGTAAATCTACAGTAATGAAAATTATTGCTGGCCTTGATCAAGCTTACCAAGGTGATGTTGTTTTTTCTCCAGGCTACACGGTGGGTTATTTGCCACAAGAACCGGCATTGGATTTAAAGAAAACAGTGAAAGAGATTGTTATGGAGGGCGTGAAAGAAACGGTAGATATTTTAAAGGAATACGAAGCAATAAATGCCTCCTTTATGGACGAGGATGTGCTGAATGATCCTGAAAAAATGGATAAACTCATTGCTAGACAGGGTGCCGTTCAAGACAAAATCGATGCGTTGGATGCTTGGGAGTTGGATAACAAACTCGAGCGCGCAATGGATGCGCTGAGGTGTCCTCCGGATGATCAACTAATTTCAACACTTTCAGGAGGAGAAAAAAGAAGGGTTGCGCTTTGTCGATTGCTTTTACAGAATCCTGATATTTTGTTACTCGACGAACCGACTAACCATTTGGATGCCGAGTCGATTGATTGGCTAGAACAACACCTTAAGCAGTACAGTGGAACTGTAATTGCCGTAACCCACGACCGCTATTTCTTGGATAATGTGGCAGGTTGGATTCTAGAATTGGATAGAGGAGAGGGGATTCCCTGGAAAGGAAACTATTCCTCTTGGCTCGAACAAAAAGGAAGGCGTCTGGCTGAAGAGGAAAAAACGGAATCGAAAAGACAAAAAATGTTGGCCCGAGAATTAGAGTGGGTGAGAATGAACCCTAAAGCTCGCCAAGCCAAAAGCAAAGCGCGCTTACAGAATTACGACAAGATGCTTGCCGAGGATTCCAAAGACAAAGAAGCTAAATTGGAAATTCCAATACCGAATGGTCCGAGGCTTGGTCAAAATGTTATTGAAGCGGTGCACGTCGCAAAAGCGTTTGGTGATAAGTTATTATACGATGATTTAAACTTCAAATTACCGCCTGCCGGAATCGTAGGAGTAATTGGGCCAAATGGAGCAGGAAAAACGACAATTTTCAAAATGATTATGAACGAATTAAATGCCGATAAGGGGGAGTTTTTGGTAGGTGAAACCGTTCAAATAGGCTATGTAGATCAAACTCACAAGGACATTCATCCGGAAAAAACAGTGTTTGATGTGGTTTCCAATGGCTTGGAGTATGTAGAAATTGGCAATCAGAAAATTAATTCAAGAGCCTATTTAAGTAAGTTCAATTTCATGGGAGCTGATCAAAATAAAAAAGTGGGTGTTTTATCGGGTGGAGAACGCAATAGGTTACATTTAGCGATGACATTAAAAACGGAGGCAAATGTATTACTCCTCGATGAGCCAACGAATGATATTGACGTGAATACATTACGAGCACTTGAGGAAGGTATTGAAAACTTCGCAGGATGCGCAGTTGTTATTTCTCACGATAGGTGGTTTTTAGACAGAATATGCACGCATATTTTAGCCTTTGAAGGAGATTCGCATGTCTATTGGTTTGAAGGATCTTACTCTGATTACGAAGAAAATCGAAAAAAACGAATGGGAGATGAAGGTCCGAAACGCATCAAATACCGAAAATTGATGTAATGGAGCACTTTGATATTGCTATTGTTGGTGGAGGAATTGTGGGAGCTGCGACTTTTTATAAGTTTCAAAAAAAATATCCCGATTTGCGAATTGCTTTATTTGAAAAGGAGGCTAAACTAGCAGGGCATCAAACTGGTCACAATTCGGGAGTAATTCATTCGGGTTTATATTATAAGCCCGGGTCCTTAAAAGCCAAAAATTGTATTGAAGGACGCATCGAACTGCTGGCCTTTGCCAAAGAATTCTCCATAGCTCATGAAATCTGTGGAAAAGTTATTGTAGCAACAGAGGAGTCTGAACTTGACAGAATGGAGAATATCTATAAAAACGGCGTAGAAAATGGCATTGAAGGTATGAAGAAATTAACTCCGAGTGAAGTCAAAGAAAGAGAACCTTTTGTGGAATGCTTAGGTGGTATTTTTGTTCCAGCCACAGGAATCATTGATTTTGTCGGCGTTACGAATAAAATGGTAGAACTGGCATTAAAAATAAACCCCAAGAGTTGTCTTTACTTAGGGCATGAAGTTGATCATGTAAATCACAAAGAATTATCTGAAATCGTAACGAATAATGGCACTTATTCTGTAAACTATTTGGTCTATTGCGGCGGTTTACATGCCGATCGTTTAGCGAAAAAAGATGGGGTAAATTTGAAAGAGAAAGTTGTTCCATTCAGAGGCGATTATTACGAATTAAGTGATGCGGCAAAGCACAAAGTTAGGAACTTAATTTATCCGGTTCCTGATCCTGCTTTCCCTTTTTTGGGAGTACATTTTACAAGAATGACGGATGGCAGCGTTGAATGCGGACCGAATGCAGTTTTTTCCTTTAAAAGAGAAGGTTACAGCAAAACAGCTTTTTCATTGCGAGATACTTGGGATGCGCTCACGTATCGTGGAACGTGGAAATTATTTTTTGGTAATGTTAAATATGGTATTGATGAATACAGAAGAGCGTTTTCGAAAAAGATGTTTCTTAGGTCACTGAAAAAAATGATTCCTTCTTTGACGATGGAAGATATTGTTCCGGGTAGAGCAGGGGTTCGCGCTCAACTGCTTTCGCAAAATGGCGATACCCGCGATGATTTTAGAATTGAATTACACGGAACATCCGTTCATGTGCTCAACGCACCTTCTCCGGCCGCAACTGCATCATTGTCCATTGCAAATCATATAGTAAACACTGCTGAAGAACATTTTAATTTTAAAAAATAAGCATAAAAAAAGCACTCCGAAGAGTGCTTTAGTATATGAGTCAAAGATTTTTCTTAAAATCTCCAACCAATTCTGAATGCTGTATTCATTTCTCCGATGCCCATTCCAGATGAACTTCCTGCCGGATCAGTGTCAGTTACTGTACCATTCATATCTGCTGATCCCCCCCCATCTGACATTGACATCCATCCCCAACCGAGCTCTAAACCCATGTAGATATTATCGGCTAAGTAATAGTCCATTCCTGCACCAATACCAAAACCTAGAGAAGAAGTTGAACTTTTCACTTCAGCCACGTAATCGGCAAGATAATCTGTTCCGTCATAATTTTCCCAATTAGTGGTCATAGATCCCATACCATAGGAAAAACCAGCCATAAAATAAGGAGACATTTTTTCTGTTCCAGCTAAGTGATATTCTGCACCTAGTTGAATGCCCCAATTAGACATTTTGTCGGTGTATGAACCGGTTCCATCACCACCAGCTTCATAAACGTTAGTCTTATCACTCGTTGAACCCAAAGCTAACTGCACGCGAGCAGCTATGTTGTCGTTGACAAAGTAACGCATCCTTAAATTCGGAGCTGTCCAACTAATTCCATTTGCCGCATCGTAGTTGATGTTACCTTCTAACGAATATTTAGCATCATCAGAAGCTGGTTTCTGCGCTAACATTGTCCCAGACATTGCAAGAGCACTCAAACAAATCATAAACTTTTTCATAATTATTGTTTTAGAAATTTACATAAACGTACGGCAAAAGTTTCTTGAAGGTTTCAGAGCTAAAATAAAGTTATAAACAGCATGATTTTAATAATGCTAATATTTACAGTTTTTCAGCTCAATCATTCCATTTGATTTTTTTGCAGCTCAGCATACTTTCCGTTTTTTCGCAAGAGTTGCTCATGAGTACCTTCTTCAATAATTTCACCTTTTTCCAAGTAAAGTATATAATCTGCGTGGCGGATAGTAGATATACGATGGCTAACAATAACAGTGCTTCTTCCGGCCTTGTTCCTATGAAGATTTTTTAAGATAATTTCTTCTGTCTCGGTATCGACAGCAGAGAGACAATCGTCAAGCAGAAGTAGTTTTGGTTCTCTAGTTAAGGCCCTAGCAATGCTGATGCGCTGTTTTTGACCTCCACTTAAATTCACGCCTCGTTCTCCCAATATGGTATCATACTTATCAGGAAAACTCTCAATGTTTTGATGAACGTGGGCAAGTTTGGCGTAATTTTCAATTACCTCAGAACTTAGTACCTCTGAAGTGCCAAACGAGATGTTGTTTGCAATGGAATCCGAAAATAAAAAAACATCCTGAGGAACAATAGAAAGTTGTTTGCGATAGTCAACTAAATTTATCGATTTAATCGATTGGTCGGAAATCAAAATATCTCCGGAGCAGCAATCAATTTGTCGCGATATTAATTCAAGTATGGTAGATTTACCGCTACCCGTTTTTCCAACAATTGCAAGTGTCATTCCTTTTTTTAGAGTAAAACTCACATTTTTAAGTGCTTGAATGTTCGTATTTAAATAGGTATAATCTACATTTTTAAACATTACACTTCCATCAAAATCAAGGCTTTCCTGGGATGGATTTGTTATTTTTGATTTTGTCTCAAGAAATTCATTAATTCTCGACTGCGACGCAGCAGCGCGTTGTACGATCGACGTAACCCAACCGATACTTGCAAAAGGCCAAGTTAAGTTATTGACAAAAAAAATAAATGCTACGATACCTCCTAACGAAATTTCATTCTGATGGCTCATGACGCCACCAATGTATACCGCAATGAGTGTGCTCGTGCCAATTAAAAATAACATAATTGGTGTAAAAAAAGCATTTATTAAAGTGAGTTTCATACTATTTTCTTTATACTCATCTGAGGCTTTCGAAAATTTTTCAATTCTGTATTCGCCGGCTAAATAAGACTTCATAACCTTAATACCGGAGAATGTTTCTTGAGCAATCGATGATAATTTAGACTGTGTCTCTTGTGTTTGCCGACTGGCCATATTCATTTTGCTTGAAATTCTATAAATTAAGTACGACATGATGGGCAAGGGTAGCAGAACATAAAAACTGAGCGATGGGCTGATCGTTATCATTTGAAAAATAATCATACTAGATAATACAATGAGGTTAGTTGTGTACATAATACCTGGTCCTAAATACATTCTTACCAAACCGACATCCTCCGAAATTCTGTTCATGAGATCACCGATAGATTTTTTCTTAAAAAAATCAGTGTCGAGCGTCTGATAGTGCTCGTAAATTTCATTTTTCAAATCGTATTCAATATGTCTGGACATGATAATAATGGTTTGTCTCATTAAGAATAAGAAAACTCCTTTCAGGATGGCTAATCCTAGAAATATTGCGGCAATTCTTAACGACAAATAAATGGCAGCGTTAAATGAATCCAAGGTTTCCAATTGGAGTAGCTCATCAATCGTATCCTTAACGAAAACGGGCATTTTAACTCCGAAATAATTACTTACAATGGTAAATATGATGCCTGTAATAAAAAGCCACTTGTATTTCCACAAATATTTGTTTAAGTATTTCAGTGACTTCATTGATTATTTCCTATTTTTGCCGTCGTAAGAATTACCTGTAAAATTAAAAATTCAAACGACAAGTTAACGAACGAAAGCAGCGATGTCTGAAATAGCGTTTCCCAATGCTGACGATTTTACGCACAATGCGGTCATTAGCCGAATGAGTCAACTAGGACATGAACAAATTTTGTTTTGTCAAGATTCCGATTGTGGCTTGAAGGCCATAATTGCCATTCATGACACCACCTTGGGTCCCGCTCTTGGCGGAACAAGGATGTGGATGTATTCAAATGAAAGGGAGGCTTTAAACGATGTTTTGAGACTCTCCAGAGGGATGACGTACAAAAATTCCATCTCAGGGTTGGACCTGGGTGGGGGTAAAGCTGTGATTATCGGCGATTCAAAATCCATGAAATCTGAGGCTTTATTTAGAAGATTTGGTCGATTTGTGAACAGTTTGTCCGGTAAATACATTACTGCTGAGGATGTCGGAATTTCACCTGAGGACATGGTGCACGTGAGCAAAGAAACAGACCATGTCGTAGGTTTGCCGGGAAAAAGTGGCGACCCTTCCCCAGTAACGGCTTATGGCGTGTACGTTGGGATGAAGGCATGTGCCAAAATTCATTTCGGAAATGACAGTCTTTTTGGTAAAAGAGTAATGGTTCAGGGAGTTGGGCATGTTGGAGAGTATCTTGTAAAATACCTAAGGGAGGAGGGAGCAATTGTATCAATTAGTGATATTCAGGAGGACACCTTAAAAAGAGTTTCGAGTGCATACAATGCCAAAATTGTAAATCTTGAAGATGTTTATGACTTAGAGATGGATGTTTACGCTCCTTGTGCACTTGGGGCAACACTAAACGACGATACTTTATCGCGTTTGAAATGTCCAATAATTGCGGGCGCTGCAAATAATCAGTTAAAAGACGAGGGTAAACACGGCGACTTAATCATGAAAAAAGGAATAATTTACGCTCCGGATTATGCGATAAATGCTGGCGGAGTAATAAATTGTTTTTCGGAGGTGAAAGGTTTGAGCTCAGAATGGGCACGTGACAAGGCAGAAAAAATTTACGACACGATTTTAAATATTATTAAAAAATCAAAATCAGAGAACATTCCATCCTACAAAATTGCGGGTCAGTTGGCGGAAGAACGAATTGCAACCATGAAAAAGAAAAATGTTTAACAGAAGGCACCTTCGAATCAAAGTTCTCCAAATATTATATGCTTTTTATCAGTCAGGAGAAAAAGATGCAACAAAAGCAGAGAAAGAATTACTTCTTTCGATAGAAAAAATGTATGACTTATACATTTATCTACTCTTAACTCTTCCTGAATTAACATATGCTGCAAGTATTAAAATTGAAGAGAAAAAGAAAAAATTAAGACCAACAGATGAGGATTTACAACCCAATAGAAAATTCGTTGATAATGCATTAATAAAATCACTCTCTGCCAACAAAAACCTCAGAGCATTGAGCGAGAAACGCAAGGTGAATTGGCAGGGCGCTGAAAATCAAGAAATTTTCAGGAAAATGCTGATACAGGTAACGGGCTCAGAAGTATATTTTGAATTCATGAATAATGGCAAATGTAGTGAGGATGACGATAAACTTTTTGCAATACAACTATTTAAAAATGAAATAATTAACAGCGATTATTTACATCATTTTTTTGAAGAAAGCAGTATACACTGGATGGATGATATCGACTTATGCTGTTCGATGGTTATCAAAGCACTAAAAACATGGAAAAAACAAAATAACTATTTTAATATCTTGCCCATTTTCAAGGAAAATGACGATGAAAAAATATTTGTCACATCTTTAATTAAAGAAACTTTATCAAGGGATGTAGAAAGTAATAGATTAATCGCAAATCTCGTAGATAATTGGGAGTTAGAACGTATTGCAACCATGGACATTATTGTATTAAAAATGGGGATTACAGAATTGCAAATATGTAATGAAATACCAACAAAAGTTACGTTAAATGAATATATTGAAATCTCCAAGTTTTACAGTACGCCGAAAAGCAATATCTTTGTCAACGGAATTTTAGACAAGGCGATAGATTCCCTCAAAAAAGAAGGAAAAATTTACAAAGTCGGAAGAGGTTTATTAAACAATTGAGTTATGAAGAGCGCACTATTATTTTCACTATTTGGATTTATTATTTTCTCTTGTAAGACAGAAATTTCTGAGGCGGAATTAGGAGATAAAACGAGTGTTAAAATTGAGCCAATTTATACAGTTGGAAAGCCATTGGAAAAATGTGATACGGTATATCAAGCAGGAAATGTGGTGAAAGGACAAGTTATTAATGCAAAATTTAAAATAACGAATACAGGTAAAATTCCTCTGATTATTGCAGAAATTAAAGCAGGTTGTGGTTGCACCGAAACAACCGAAGTTCCAGACAATCCCATAGCTCCAGGTGATTATTACATTGTTGAGGGTAAAGTAAAAACAGCCGAGTTAACAGCAAAAAATATTAATAAATATATTAAAATTGAGGCAAATGTGTCACCATACCCACTGATGCTGAGAATTAAAGGTACAATGAAATGAGAATTTTTCTTTGCAAGTTTCTTTTGTTTATTTTGGTTATTCCGTCTTTGTCTTGCGATCAAAACACGAAAAGTTCTGAAAATTTCAAAACTAAACCAAACGAGAAAGGTGATGTGAATAAATTACCAAAAACAAAAATTGAGTACGACTCCATTTTTTATGCTGGAGATGTAATAAAGGGTAAAGATATTATCGCTACCTTTAGATGTAAAAATATAGGGAATCAGCCCTGGGAAATCGCTGAAATCAGGCCTTCCTGCGGATGCACAAATGCTACAAAAGCTCCGAAAAAGGCCATAGCGGTTGGTGATTCTTTTGAAATAAGAGCTACAATCGCTACGGAAAATATAAGTTCAAAAAAAATAGATAAAACAGTCACTGTTTTGTCCAATTGTCAAGAATCAGCTTTAGTTTTAAGGGTGATTGGTAAATTAATTAAGTAAGTTAAGTTAAATTAAATTAAATAAATTGATGCATATGTGGGTACAACCGGTATTATTAGGATTAATGGTTATTGTTTTTTGGTTTTTCATGATTAGACCTCAAATGAAAAAGCAAAAGGAACTCAGAAAATTTCGTGAAAATCTAAAAACAGGAGATAATGTAGTAACGATTGGGGGACTGCATGGAAAAATATTGGAAATCAGAGACACCACCGTTTTGTTTCAGTCAGAAGGCGCGAAGCTAGTAGTGGATAAAGCTGCAATTTCTCAAAGTTTTGAGGCTCCTGTAAAATAATCCGAGGATTACTCATGCAGGGGATGTAAGCTTTGAATAGCAAGTGATTTTTTTTAAAAATACGCGAACGAGACTATACTGCAGGAACCAATATAAGAGAAAAGCGTGTGGTCTCGAAGTTTACAGTTACAGTCCAAATTATACATATATTTGAATCAAGTTTAAAAAAATATTATGAAGAGAAAATCAATCAAACTCTCAGTCCTCATTCTTTTAACAGGACTTTGTCACTTGTCTCAAGCACAAGCAATCCCGGGCACCTTGAATTGGTACAATGGAGAAGGCGTTGGTATGTTTACAAACAAAGCATACAAGAAATTGAAAAAGAAAAAATCCAATGAAGTAATCGTTGCTGTCATTGATTCTGGTGTTGACATTGAGCACGAAGACTTAAAAGGAAAAATCTGGGTAAACGCAAAGGAAATTCCAAATAATAAGGTCGATGACGATAAAAATGGTTACGTCGATGACGTTCATGGGTGGAATTTTTTAGGCAACTCCAAGGGAGAAAATATCAACGAAGCGCGTTTAGAAAAAGCAAGAATTTTAGCAAAATTAACACCTAAATATGAAGGAATTAGTCCAGAGGAAATAATATCTGACGCTGAATATGAATTGTATTTAGAGGTCTTAGCCGCTGTCGAGTCCGATAGATCAAACTTCGAGCCTTATATGGAAATGCTCAACAAAGAGTTACTTGACCCAGAAACAGCTAAATACATTAACGATCAGATGAATTTTAATCTAAATCCAAATTATGACGATCGTTCACTGTTGGGCGATAATCCTGAGGATTTTAACGATAGAAATTATGGTAATCCAGATGTCGAAGGTCCAGATGCCTTGCATGGAACCCACGTAGCCGGAATTATTGC
>VGMK01000068.1 GCA_016866375.1 Bacteroidota bacterium | reverse complement strand
AGACCGATAATTGCAAGTGGTGCAAATTTGTTATTTCGAAAAGAAAGGTTCCTGAAATCAGACAGGTACGAAACCCACAAACACATATTGAGTGGTGACGATATTTATTTACTAAGAGATTTCAGGCATTCAAAAGCAGATATTCGGTTGGTACTAAACCGAAATCTCACAGTATTTTCTAATACGCCGAAAAATTTAAGCGATTTTTTTCATCAACGTTTAAGATGGATTGCAAAAACGAGTCATGTAAACGATCATTTTGCAATCTTACTTGGCGTCTTTCAAGGACTTATGATTATTTCCTTTTGTCTTTGCTTTTCTTATTTCCTATTTCAAAATGAAACTGAAAACGCACTTTTCCTTTTCCTAATGAAATCTCTTGTTGACCTGCTCGGTTTTGCTCCCTATTTCCTTAAGGTTCGCACATACAAACATCTTGTTTATTTAATTCCTTACCAATTAATCTATCCGATTTATTTCTTAATTATTTGCATTTTACTTCCTTTTTTTAATCCTGTTTGGAAACAGCGATCGGTAAATGTTTATGCGAAGTCAAACTAAATTAATGTATCTTTATAGTGTGAAAAAGCTCGCACTATTTCTGATGATTGCCTTCACCCTCCTTGGAAATGTTGGAATAAAAGTATTCACACATTCTTGCGAAGAGGAAGGAACCTTCATTTCTTTTGTGGCGCCAATTGAAGATCATTGCAAGGAAGGAAAGTCAAAAGAACTCCCCAGCTGCTGTAAAAAAGCTAAAGAAATTAGGAAAGATTGTTGTTCGGATGAAGAAAAAATTGTTAAACTCTCTTTTGATTTCCATGAAGTTTACGACATTGCGCTGCCTTATTTTAATTTTTCCTCAGAACCTATTATTTCGTGGGTAAAGCAAGAAGGATTTCAAGTTGTAGAACAAGAAAATGTTAGCCTTTTTAAACCGCCGACAAAGGCACATGGGCGGTCACTTTTAATTTATAATCAAGTCTTTTTAATTTAAATCGAGGGATATTATTTTTCTCATTTTTAAATTTAATATTCATGAAATTATTTATGTTTTGTTGCGTGTTGTGTTGTTGGAGCAGCATAACTTTTTCGCAAGTTAAAGGCCTCGTTCAAGGAAAAGATTCTTTCACACTAAAACCCCTTACAGGTGCTAAAGTAAAATTACTTCAAGCAAATACAGGAGTATACACAAATGAAGAGGGTACGTTTGAATTGGTTTTACCTAAATTACTTCCTGATACCATCGTTATTTCAGCCATAGGATATTACAATGATACCGTAATAGTCACAAAAAAAGATCGCTTCATATCGCTGCATATCGTTTTGTTTGCAAAAAGCATGATGAAAGAGGTTGTACTTGAGTCCAGAAAACGATCTTCCTCCATTTCAAGAATGAAGACGCTGCATGTAGAAGAACTAACCGCCGCGGAATTGAGAAAAGCAGCGTGTTGTAATTTATCTGAGTCTTTTGAGACCAATGCTTCTGTGGATGTTAACATCACCGATGCTGTTTCGGGTGCTAAAAAAATTCAAATGATGGGATTGGATGGTGTCTATACGCAACTGCAACTTGAAAATATTCCATTTTTGAGAGGATTGGAAAGTTCTTTTGGTCTGCACTCCATGCCTGGAACGTGGATTGAGTCAATTCAAATCACAAAAGGCACGGGAAATGTTGTAAATGGATACGAGTCAATGGCCGGACTTGTTAACCTTGAATTGAAAAAACCGCAAGAAATGGAAAGATTTTATTTCAACGTCTACCAAAATTCTCAGGGTCGTTCAGAACTTAACTTGAATGCAGGGCATCAACTGAGTAAGAAGTGGACAACAGGTTGGTTTGCCCATGCCTCTTCTGTTTACGGTAACATTGACCATAACCACGATAAATTCAGGGATTTACCAATGGGTGACAATATCGCTTATTTTAACCGTTGGGATTTCCGCGGAAAAAAAATGGAAGCGCAATTTGGTGTTAACCTAAACCAAGATCGAAAGGTTGGTGGACAAACGACTTATTTTAGAGACGAACCTTCCATTCTTCCATCTCCCCCTTTAACATACGGTGTGCTGATAAATTCAAAACATGCAGATGCCTTTGCCAAAACAGGTTTTTTTGGAAAAAAACCTTCTCAATCTTTAGGTATTGTGTACCATGCAAAATACCACCTTTTAGATGGCGTGTTTGGCATTCGGCCGTTCTCAGGTGAAGAGAAGCGCGGATTTATAAATGTAATTTACGACGATTACATTTCCACAACAGATCATAAAATTAAATCAGGCTTGAGTTTTTTGTATCTCGATATCACTCAATCTGCTGATAGTATTTCAACAAATAGAAAAGAAATTGTCCCTGGAGGATTTATAGAGTACACTTTGACTACGTCCCGTTGGTCGATAGTTTCAGGAATGAGGTATGATTTTCATAATCTTTTTAAACACCAAATAAGCCCACGCCTTCATGCCAAATACACCTTGGATGAATTTACGGATCTACGATTCACAGCCGGAAGAGGTTGGCGCGTTCCAAATTATATGATAGACAACATTTCCCTTTTGGCAAGTTCTAAATCTTGGGTTGCCCCGTCTCAGATATTACCGGAAATTTCTTGGAATTTTGGAGGATCGATTGTCAAAGATTTTAAAGTGCTAAAAAAGAAAACAACGCTTACATTTGATGTTTACCACACCCGATTTACAAACCAATTGATTGTAGACCGCGATGGCATTTCAACCTCTGTTGTTTTCAAAAATCTAGAAAGTGCCTCTTATTCAAACAGCATTCAATTAGAATTAAGTTGGACACCTATCCGAAATTTTGATATTCGACTTGCTTACAAATTTTTGGATGTCAAAGCGCTTTATGGTGGTCAAATGCAACAACAAGTCATGATTCCAAGACATAGAGGATTCAGTAATTTGGCATATCGTACGCGTAACAAAAGATGGGAATATGACCTAACCCTTTCTGTTTTTGGTCAATCAAGATTACCAGATGTAGCAGAAAATGATTCTCCACGCCTCAGTAATAGCTATCCAGTGATTAATGGACAAGTTACACATATTTATAAGAAATGGGACTTTTACATAGGTGGAGAAAACTTAGGTAATTACAAACAACCCCAACCGATAATTGAAGCAACAAATCCGTATAACCCTAATTTTGATGCGACAGAAATCTGGGGACCTGTAATGGGAATTGTAATTTATGGAGGGATAAGGTATCAACTCAAGAGAGTTAAGAAAAAATGAATTAAATTTATGTAATGAAAAAGATTCTCTACTTAGTCCTATTTCTAATTTATTTCACCCAATCTTTTATATATGGTCAAAAAAGTACCAAGACACAAACCATTATTATACAAACATCTGCGGAATGTGGGGATTGTAAAAATAGAATTGAAGGAAAGTTAAATTACACGAAAGGGATACTATTTGCGGAGCTTGATTTAGAAACTAAAAAAGCATCGGTTAAATACAAAACAAAAAAACTTGACGCCCTTACCATTAAACACATTATTGCAAAAATCGGTTATGATGCTGATGAAGTAAAAGCAAAAAAAGAGGATGTTGAAAAATTACCGAAATGCTGTCAACCGGGAGGTATGAACAAGCAATAATTAAAGCAAATTGTTATTGTTTTATTAATTTTAGTCGCTGAGTCAAAAGTCACAGTTCTATTGTCTACCTTTGAATTGAATGAATAAACTGAGACCTAGCGTTCTTATCCTCTTAGGAAGCATCACTTTTAGTGCTTTGAGTTTGGGTTTTACCTTGATTGTGCATTATTGGATGGTTCGATTGACCGTTCTCCTGGTAATTGCTATTCCTCTGGTTTCAGGGGTATTTGCCTATTTTATTTTTTACTACCTTTTAAAACAATTCATTCAACAGCGCTTAGGACTAATTTACCGCTCGATCAGAAACAAAGAGCCTTTGAATGCATCTATCGACCGTATGGTTGCAAGCGCAGAATTGGATGTTGCAAATTGGGAAGAGGGTCAAAGTACTGAGATTATTAAGTTAAAAGAACAAGAAGCGTTTCGTCGTGAATTTTTAGGAAATTTGGCACACGAATTAAAAACACCCGTATTTTCGATTCAAGGTTACATTTTGACTCTGCTTGACGGTGGCTTAGACAATCCAACAGTCAATAAATCCTTTCTTGAACGCGCATCAAAAGCAACAGACAGAATGGCTACTATACTCGATGACCTTGATCACATCACTCAACTCGAAGTAAATGAATTGAGTTTATTTCAAAGACCTTTTGACCTGTCAGAATTAGTTACTGAAATAATCGATTCTCTCGAGCTTCTTGCAAAAGAGAAAGAAATTCAAGTTTCTAAAAAAAAGGATTACAGTACGATAAATGTAGTTGGAGATCGGGAGAAAATCGGACAAGTCTTCACTAACCTGATCAACAATGCAATTTTTTATGGTAATAAAGGTGGATACTGTCGAATTGGATTCAATTATTTTGACGATATCATAGAATGCGAAATTAGCGATGACGGTCCAGGTATCGATTCTAGTCACCTGCCTCGTATTTTTGAGCGTTTTTACCGAGTTGAAAAAAGTAGGAGCAGAAATGAAGGTGGATCTGGCCTCGGATTGGCAATTGCAAAGCATATCATTGAATCTCATGGCCACAAAATTTTAGTTAAAAGTACTATTGGCCAAGGAAGCAATTTTTATTTTAACTTAAACAGGAGTAAAAATAATTTACCTCAAAGCTCTAGAGGAGTCCCACTGAAGTAAGATAACTTAATGCTTTTTTTGTGATTTGATTTCTATTTCATACCTTCATAAATCCCGTAATTCTCTATAGAGTATTTAACATGAAAATATTAAAAATTCAAGCACTTAACGGCCCAAACATTTGGAGCATCAAAAGAAAGAAATTAATCCAAATGCGTCTTGACCTTGAGGATCTTGAGGAAAAGCCCACAAACAAAATTCCCGGATTCAGAGAACGTATTGAGGCCTTAATTCCTTCCATGGTTGAACACCGTTGCTCTGAGGGTTGTAAAGGTGGTTTTTTTCAACGCGTGGATCGCGGAACTTGGATGGGCCATGTAATTGAACACATTGCATTGGAAATACAAACGCTTGCAGGAATGGATGTCGGTTTCGGCAGGACAAGAGAGACAAAAACTCGTGGTGTGTATAATGTAGTGTTTAATTACATCGAGGAGAAAGTTGGTCTTTATGCGGCAGAGTCTGCAGTCCGAATTGCAGAATCGCTAATCAGTGGTACAGAATATGACTTACAGTCAGACATTCTAAAAATGAAAGAAATTCGTGAGGATGTTCGCCTTGGTCCAAGCACGGGCAGCATTGTAGATGAGGCCGTTGCAAGAGATATTCCTTGGATTCGACTTGGTACCAACTCCTTGATTCAACTGGGTTATGGAATTAATCAGATGCGTTTTCAGGCGACTATTACGTGTAAGACTAGTAATATTGCTGTAGACATTGCATGTGATAAAGAACAAACTAAACGTATGTTGGATGCGGCTTCCATTCCCGTTGCAAAAGGTTCTATTTGTGTAGATGAAGAGGATTTAGAGGAGACTATTAAGAAAATTGGCTACCCTATTGTCATAAAGCCCTTGGACGGAAATCATGGAAAAGGGGCATCGATAAATGTCACGAATTGGGAGGATGCCTTAGATGGATTGAGCTACGCGAAAAAATATTCCAGAAGGGTAATCGTTGAGCGTTTTATTACGGGATTTGATTTCCGTGTATTGGTAATCGATAACAAAGTAATAGCAGCTGCCCAACGCGTTCCTGCGCATGTTGTTGGCGATGGACAACATTCCATTCAATGGCTCATTGACGAAACAAACAAAGATCCAAGAAGAGGTTATGGACACGAAAATGTTTTGACTGAAATAACTGTTGATCGAGATACAGAGGAATTATTAGAAAAATTAAATTATACACTCGATACTGTGCCAGCTCATGGTGAAATTGTATTTCTAAAATCCACTGCAAATTTGAGTACAGGTGGAACCTCCATAGATGTTACCGACAAGATGCACCCCGAAAATGTGTTCATGTCAGAGCGAATTTCTCGTGTCATAGGGCTCGATATTTGTGGAATAGACATCATGGCAGAAAACCTCACTGAACCGTTGAAAGAAAACGGCGGTGTGATTCTCGAAGTAAATGCAGCGCCTGGGTTTAGAATGCATTTAGCTCCTGCAGAAGGCCTTCCTAGAAATGTTGCCTCCCCAGTCATAGATATGCTTTATCCTCCAGGGAAACCTTCGCGAATTCCTATTATTGCAATTACCGGAACTAACGGTAAAACAACAACCACGCGTTTAATTGCACATATCGTTAAAAATAATGGATACCGCGTTGGATTCACCACCTCCGACGGAATCTACATTCAAAACCACATGATGGAGAAAGGTGATACAACAGGCCCAATCAGTGCAGAATATATACTCAAAGATCCAAATGTGGAATTTGCCGTGCTTGAAACAGCACGCGGTGGAATTTTAAGATCGGGGCTCGGGTTTAGTCGCTGCGATATTGGTGTAATCACCAATATTCAAGAAGATCATCTGGGTATTAGTGATATTCATGACCTTAAGGATTTATCCCGCGTAAAGTCAGTCGTTGTAGAAAGTGTAAAGAAAGACGGTTGGGCTGTACTCAATGGAGAAGATGAAAACTGCTTGGAAATAGCAAAGTCCCTTGATTGCAATGTGGCACTTTTTAGCATGGATGAAAATGCACCTTCCATCACTGAACATTGCAGGAAAGGTGGTGTGGCTTGCGTCTACGAAAATGGGTTCGTCACCATTAAAAAAGGAGAATGGAAATTTCGTGTTGAACGGGCAACACATATTCCTCTGACCATGAATGGAAAAGCTAAATTCATGATTGCAAATGTATTGGCTGCGACCTTGGCTTCATACCTCAATGGATTTAAAACTGAGGATATTAAACTTTCACTCACAACGTTTATTCCCGGAGCAGCACAAACCCCTGGCAGAATGAACATCTTTGAATTCTCTAAATTTAAGGTAATGATTGATTTTGCCCATAACCCCAATGGCTACAGAGGTATTGAGGAATTTTTAAGTACGGTAGAGGCAACTCGAAAAATTGGTATTATTTCGGGTGTAGGAGACAGACGCGACGAGGACATTAAAGAATGTGCACGTATCGCTGCTAGAATGTTCGACCATGTTGTAATTCGCCAAGAAAAACACCTGCGCGGAAGAACCGAACAAGAAATTATAAATTTGATTGTTGAAGGTCTAACCGAAGCAAATACTGGAATAACGTATGAAATTGTTGCCTTAGAAGTAGAAGCAATCAAGCATGCGATTTTATTAGCGGAGGAGGGAACATTTATTACGGCATTAAGTGATGTGATTGACAATGCTATTGATATTGTACAGAACTACTTAGACATGGAAATCGAGCAAGGCACAATTGACTAATGGAAGAAAAGCAGATTTTCACGCTTGCTCAAGTAGCAACGTCCATTAAAAAAACTTTGGAAAATCGTTACAATCAGTTCTATTGGATTAAAGCAGAAATGCACAAAATTAATCGCTATCCGAGTGGTCACGCATTTCCTGAATTGGTGCAGAAAGAGGGCGAAAAAATTGTTGCACAGCTTACCGGTTCGATTTGGAAACAGCATTTAGAACGCATTCAAAAAAGATTTGTAGAAGTCGTTAAAGAACCCTTGAAAGACGGACTCACTGTTCTATTTTTAGGAAAAATAGTTTTTAGTGAAACTTTTGGGCTGAGTATCCAAATAACGGATATCGATCCTTCATTTAGTTTAGGAGAACTTCAAAAAGAACGAGATGAAACATTAAAAAAACTGGCAGAAGAAGGATTATTGAATAAAAACCAGTTACTCTCCTTTCCTTTATTGCCCAAAAGAATTGCCATAATTTCAGGAGACACGAGCAAAGGGTTATCCGATTTTTTAGAAGTTTTATTACGCAACCCTTACCAGTATGCGTTCAAGACAACTTTGTTTAACGCGCTTTTACAAGGGGATGTTGCGGTAGATTCTATTATCCAGGCTTTAAATTCTATTAAATCATCAGCGCATCGATATGACATAGTGGTCCTTGTACGCGGCGGCGGAGCTGAAGTGGGCATGACCTGCTATAACCAATATAAACTTTGTAAAGAAATTGCTGAATTTCCCTTGCCCATACTCACAGGTATTGGTCATTCCACGAATTTAACCGTTGCTGAATTGATCGCTTTTCGAAACGAAATAACCCCAACAAAATTGGCGGAATTTCTTGTGCAAACGTTTCGTGAATTCGACCTAAAGGTGCAAGAATTGACTTGTAACCTTCGCGATATGTCCATGTTAAAAATTGAGCGTACGCAACAACAGGTGTCACAGTTAACACATACATTTGAAAAGTCCTCGAAACTCCTCGTGCAGCAGTTTAGCTTCTCTTTACACACTACTCAGCACCAAGCAGTTCAGGTTGCGTTAAACGTGCTTCATCGCGAGAAAGTAGACCTAACTCGCCTTCAAAATGAAGCTTCTTATTCCACCATTGAACAAATACGAAATGGTGCATTTCAGTTAGAGCGCAAACAATACGATCTCGCTTTGTTTACCTCAAAAATAACGGAACAGCAATACAGGCAATTGGAAAATCTTTCGTCCAAAGTAGAATTATTAGATCCTATTCGCATTGTAAACCGAGGATTTAGTATAGCACGGAGAAATGGCAAGGTACTCTCTATCGATAATAAACCAGAAATTGGCGAAGAAATTGAGCTTACATCAACAATAGGAGAAATGAAATCTGTTGTTACTTCGATTCAAAAGAACGATAAGGAAGCAGTAAGCTGAAAAATAGAATTTTTTTCTAATTCGTTCCTTAATCTTTTCTCAGTAATGCTGCTTTTAAAACTGCTGTGTTTCCTCGTAAATTACCCAAATTCCTCCCTCCGCAATACCCTTCCGTTAAACGAAACTGTTTATTTGTGGCAAATCTAATCTCGATAGTAACTTGCGTTCCTCCCGTACAACCCTTTCCTTTATTTTCTTTTCCTTTTCTCAATTTTGCTTTTTTGTAGGCAAGTTTAATTTCTTGCCACCACACTTCGGTCATTTTTTGTGTAGTATCAGAAATAATTGTCCCATAAGAATCAACCGTATAGTGCCAATCGTGCTCCGTCGCTGTGATGGTGTAACTTCTGTGGTATTCCGGTGGAACGGATGCATCCACGAAGCGGTATTGAATGAAATGGATTTCTTTTTTTTGGGTGAAGGACGTATTTGTAATAAGAAGAAAAAGAAGGATTAAGCGCATATTATTTTTTGATTAAAGCTACGGAATATAATCAATTAAAATAACAAGTATCAATCTCATAATTTCAATTTTTATCAATGAAATATTAGAGATGCTTTAAATAAAAGAGACAGACCATGGCTATTTCATTTAACGATTTTCATCGAACAACTTTTCACAACAAAAAACCCCGAGTATTCTTGCGAATATCGGGGTTTAAAAAGCGGCATCGACTTACTCTCCCACCCTCAAAAGGGCAGTACCATCAGCGCAAGCAGGCTTAACTTCTCTGTTCGGAATGGGAAG
>VGMK01000067.1 GCA_016866375.1 Bacteroidota bacterium | reverse complement strand
TACCTGGATTAAAAGTGCATTCAAAACTCTTACAAATTACAAGGATTTCTGGCAAAAAAGAACACTTTATTAGCTACATTGGAACAGGGAACTTTAACGAAAGAACCTCCACAATTTACACAGATGTTGCACTGTTAACAGCAAATAGGGAGATTGGGTTAGAGGTGAATCGCGTATTTAGACTTATTGAAAATAATTTAGAACGAACAACTCACAAGCATTTACTCGTGTACCCATTTAACGTGAGACGAAAATTGTTTAGCCTTATCGACAGGGAAATTACCCACGTCATAAAAGGACAACCCGGAGCATTTCGGATGAAACTCAATAACTTAACAGACAAGAAAATAATTGAAAAATTATACGAAGCATCCAAAAGAGGGGTAAAAATACAATTAATCGTTCGAGGAATTTGTTGCTTGAAACCAGGCGTAAAAGGATTGAGTGAAAATATTGAAGTTATAAGCATCGTAGATCGCTACCTAGAACACGAACGGTTTTTTATTTTTGACAACGCTGGTAAGCCAACATATATCATTACTTCCGCTGATTTGATGGAACGAAATCTCGATAACCGGATTGAAGTTGGTGTTTTTATAAATTCTAAAGAAATTCAAATGCAACTCAATCGTATTTTTGATTTCCAATGGAAAGGAAGCGTTAAAGCACGATTAATTTCCTCCGATTCAAAAACCAGATATAGAAAAAGAAATTTACCACCATTTCACGCCCAACAGGAGCTCTATAGCTATTACCAAACACTAAAGTGAAAAGTAATGAGTACCTTTGCTTTGTCCCCCTGTATCTTTTGCTAAATCCATGATTAACTGAAAAACAACTTGAATATTTGAGGTTCGATATTCGCGATTTTAAGGGGGTGGAGTTCTACGGAGTACGTTACGAACGATGCCTGGAACCGCTTCCTGAATTACACCAATGGCAGTGTAAACAGGGTAAAATCCTTTAAGGGAAATGGGTTCTCGGTTCATTGCCTTAGGGATTAGAATTTTTGCGATAAAGGAGAGCAGAACCCAACTTTTTTGAGGGCTTCCGAACGCAGCAAAAATCATAAAATAATTTATTTGATAATTTGATAATTGGGGTTTAGGGCGAAGCCCCAATTTTTAAAAAATGTGGCTTTATAACGTGATTTACCAGTTTTAATAGATATGTATCAACTTATCTTTGAAACTCTGGTCAACATTTCCTTAAACCTCAAATAACAGTAATTTTCGCTTACCTTTGCAGAAAAATAATCCATGGAACTTGCAATTACCGAAATTCAAGATATTCTTACCAAACTTGGTATTGAAAAGATTAATAAGGGCGCTTCAGCTGGAGGGGAATGGCTTCAAACAAATGGTGAGGAAATTCACTCTTATTCGCCTGTTAACGGCGAGAAAATTGCCACAGTGCATGCCGCCAAAGCAGTAGATTACGAGGCTGTGATTTTAAAAGCTCAAAAGGCGTTTCAATTATGGAGAGCGTGGCCAGCTCCTAAACGAGGAGAAATTATCAGGCAACTTGCGGAAAAAATCAGGGAATACAAGTATCCGCTTGGAAAATTAGTTTCTTACGAAATGGGGAAATCCCTTCAAGAGGGCTTGGGTGAGGTGCAAGAAATGATTGACATCTGTGATTTCGCTGTGGGTTTGTCACGGCAACTTTACGGGTTAACCATGCATTCCGAGCGTCCAGGTCACCGAATGTACGAACAGTACCATCCGTTGGGAATTGTCGGAATTATCTCTGCTTTTAATTTTCCTGTCGCTGTATGGAACTGGAATACAGCACTCGCTTGGGTATGTGGCGATGTATGCGTTTGGAAACCCTCTGAAAAAACACCCCTCACGGCCATTGCGTGTCAGAACATCACAAAAGAGGTATTTGACGCAAACGGCGTACCCGAAGGAGTTTCGGGATTGGTAATTGGTGGTGCTGAAATTGGAAAAGTAATGGCAAATGACCCAAGAATTCCTTTGGTTTCTGCCACAGGCTCTAGCCGCATGGGGAAATCCGTAGGTGCAGTAGTTGGACAACGCTTAGGAAGATCGCTGCTTGAACTTGGGGGAAATAACGCCATCATTATTGCACCAAGTGCTGACTTAAAGATGGTAGTGCCAGGAGCCGTTTTTGGTGCTGTAGGCACTGCCGGTCAACGATGTACATCTACACGGAGACTAATCGTTCATGAGTCTATTTACAATACTGTAAAAGAAGCCCTTGCTAAGGCATATCAACAATTAAAAATTGGGAATCCATTGGATCAAGACAATCACGTGGGACCTCTCATCGATAAGGAGGCTGTAAACAACTATTTGAATGCAATTGAACAAGCAAAAAAAGAAGGTGGAAAGATTGTAGTGGAAGGCGGAGTTCTTAGCGGTGAAGGTTATGAATCTGGCTGTTATGTGAAACCGTGCATCATCGAGGCAGAGAATCATTATTCCATTGTGCAACATGAAACATTTGCTCCTATTCTTTATGTCATAAAATATTCCGGTGACGTACATGAGGCCATAGCACTTCAAAACGGAGTTCCTCAGGGGCTATCCTCTGCTATTATGACCAATAACCTAAAAGAATCGGAGGCATTTTTATCGCATGCCGGCTCCGATTGTGGAATTGCGAATGTAAACATTGGAACATCGGGAGCAGAAATTGGTGGTGCTTTCGGTGGAGAAAAGGAAACAGGAGGGGGAAGAGAGTCAGGTTCCGATGCATGGAAAATCTACATGAGAAGGCAAACCAACACCATCAATTACTCAGACAGTTTGCCCTTAGCACAAGGTATTAAATTTGATTTATAGAAAGATTTTATTTAAGGGTTCTATTCTTGTAGAAAAAGTGCATACAAAAAACGTGTGGGAAACTTATACAGGAAATAAATACGAAAATCATTGCTAAATTGAATGTAAAACTTTCGCCAACATTCATAAATAAAACAGCAAAAAGCAATAGGGCTCCCGCGTTGAAAGGTAATGCAGAAACAAATAAACTGGAGTTGGTCTGATGAAGCGACGCTTTCAGGTGAGTCCATCCCATCCAGCTGTGGTGAAAAACGAAATAAATGGAAAATGCGATTACAACCGGCATGTAATAGCTCACACAAAGCAAGAGGGTCAAAATGGCCAAGGAAATGTTTCTAACTCTCAGGGATATGAGCAATGCACTAACAATAGCACCTAAAAATAGTAATTTCCATACTGGACTGTCCGATAAAACCCCAATTTCTAAAGACTGTAGGATTTGATTGAGTTCAGTAACATGAGAGGAGAGCAAGGCAGTAAAAAAAAGCAAGCCCCACAGAAATCCGATAAATGGCGAATCAATCTTCCACTCCGTAATATCTGTCTGTCCAAAATGCCATGCCGAATACAGTATAAATAACAACAAGGAAATCATCGGGGAGAGCAACCAAATGGCATACACCGCGGCCATAATGGCTAAGTATTTTAATACAAAAGACAAGTTTATATTTTGGTTTTTGGAGAGTACACCTAACTTATAATCCAAGGCCCCATGAGGTATTCCAATTAAAAGCATGCCAACAAATAACAATCCATACATCACGTTATTGGCATGATTTGGCACGATGGCCGACAAGAGGAAATAACATGCAGAAATCACAATAACAGCAGCAACAGGTTTGATTTTATCGAAAAAAGAAAAAAGTAATGCCCTAAGAAATATTCCGATCGGCAACTTATAAAACATCGAAATATCTTCACGAACTTTCGTTTTTTCATCCAAGAAGTTGAGAATGAAACGCGTTGATTTGACAGTAAATAGTCGCTCAAAAATTGATTTTCCAAAGCGAGGCCAAACTGACAAAATGTAAATCAATAAGCTGTCGTAAAATCTGAATCTTAAAGGTGCGGGGACACGATTGTTTTTTTTGCCGTTATTCAACGTTATACGTTGGGCATGGTCATACATGTTTTTAAATGCATATCCGGTGCTTGGCTTCACATTATTTGCCCTTGATCCTATTGAAATAATCTTTTCGGTGGGTTGGTGAGTTGGTATATCCATGAACATTGGAATCTTTCCCCTTTCTACGTGCTCAATGGTGTAAGCCCCATATCTTTTAGTTATGTACCGATTGAGTTGCTCAGCAGCATACTTTTCCTCTATTACCTCTTTACCAAACCGCGTAAATTCGATTAAACCCTCATTTTTCGAAAATGGGAGGACATAAACAAACTGCGTGAACTCATGCTGATCCACGGAAAAGTCCATTAGCGTACACGCATTTTTGAGAAAAACACCTTCGGTTAAACTAACTTTAAAGCCAAGAAATGACTGCCAAATATTTTGTTTTTGATTCGTAGCGTCCACAAGACTTGGTGTTCTCGCATCCACGATTTTTTCGCCAAAATATTCCCCATTTGTTGTCTTTACATAAACCGGTTCGGATTCATACATATCAATTATGTAATCTTGTACATAATCGACATCATAGTTTAATAGTATCTTTCGGGTTAAATCGTACAATCTTTCACACGCAACGTGATAATACCTCAATGGAAAAATACTTTCGGTGTGAAGCCCATCGAAAGACACCTCTTGCCAACTGTGTGTTATTACCTCATGTAAGTCCTGCACTATTGACTCCGTTGGTTGTGCCCAGAAACAAAATGTTTTGTCGTTACTTCTCTTATCTGCGGAATCGATAACCAATATTTTTTTTCCAAGAAGTTCTTGATTTTTATGAAGTTTCTGAATAAGAAGGCATGAACTCGCGCCGAATCCCGAGAAAATAATATCGTATGTTTGGTTTAGGTTGTTCATGCGTTATACGCCAAAGAAGAAAAACACCTAAAAAGCTAAATTGTTTCTAGCTTAGGTTGCAATAAAGAAATTATCGCTTACACTTGGTAAAAAAGAACTTTTTTCAAAGCAATTAGCAACGCGGGTGTTAATTCATTAAAAGAATGCGCGTAGCTCCATTCCCCCTGTGTGAATCGTTCGAGAATTTTCATTTCTCCGCCCAAGGTACTGAAAGGTCATTTGTAAATTCTTTGAAACAAAGTACTGATAACTCAGATTCCAAACCATATTATTTCCTGGCTGTAAAGCTTCCAGCATATCAAATCCCACGGGAGAATTTGATGATCCGTAAAAATTCATTTTCACATATTTCAGCTCTCCTTGTAAACTTCCTTTTTGGGTTTGGTTCCACTTTGCATTCCCAGAAAACTCCTGTAATTGAAGTGTCTCATTTCCCTGAATATTTTGCTTATTTCCTTTTCTAAACGAAATGCCATAACGTAAATTCGTAGACGGTTGAAATGCAAATTCCGATTGAATATTCCAAAAATTTAGGAAATAGTTTCTATTTGGCGTATAATCAACAACTGACTCCTTTTTTCCTATTGCTACTTTACACTCCGATATAAACTTTTTTAGAAAGTTCCAACGAAAATTGAGTTCATGGCTTTGTATCGACCTTGCATCGTAGCCGGAAGCCAATAATATTTTTGTTTGACTTTGGCTTACTACATATTCACCTGAAAACAGTGCTGACGTACGGTTGAAAAACAAACTGTTTCGAATACTAGAATTGGCGCTGATCATATCTTGGGAATTTAAAGCTGCATCTAAGGGATTCAATAAGCTGGCCCAATTTGCGGAGCCAATTTTTTTATTGACTCTCCATCGGGCTTGATCAGAAAACATACTGATCCACTTGAAGAATCCCTCCTCATTATTCCATCTTCTTTCTGGCCTCCAGAAAAAGCCAGAATTAAATTCATTGTTATATGTTTTGATATATTCATTACTAGGTGTAAATACACGAATGTACCCTGCTTGATCAATGAACTGTGCAACTTCAAATTCATTTAAGTCCTCTACTCCGTCGGCGTCGTAGTCGATCCACGTGTATACACCCTGCCCATCATTTACCTTAATGTATACAAAATCTCTTTTTTGCTCCAACCCTGCACCAATTTCGTAAAAGGTGTTCAGAGTAATATCGCCTTTTTTTGATTTATACTGAAGGTCAAAACGTCCTATTGCTGTATTTTCAGGGTCCTGCTGAAGAAGGGTGCTATCTACTATTTCTAATTTACGCCAACCAAGTAACGTGCTCACTTGAAATTGCTTTAGCCCTTTTGCCGAATAATTCAGCCCCGAGGAAAGGGCCTTAGCCGCATTTTTTAAGGTTGTTAAACTGTCTGGACGCCAATCATAGCGCTCTCGGAAAAAGATTTTGACTTGCTGAACGGATGTGTCCCCCGTAGATATAAAAAATTGATAATCGTAGAACGCATAACTTTGCTGACTCAAGAGTTCTTGTGTCTTAAATGTGTTCAATTCTTGGTCGTCTGTGAACCCGACGGTGAATTTTCCCAAATTTTTTGATAACTTGGCTCGATGGCGTATAAATCCGTTTTCCTCAGTTGATTTGGCATCTAAATAACTAGCATCCCAGGAGGCTTTCCATCCTTTCTGAATCCAATTGCCTTCGGAAAATAAGCGTCTCCCATTGAATTGCTCACCCACTTGATAATACTGCCCGAACAAACTCATCTTGCCATTTTTTTCACTTTCCACACTCGACTTTAATTGGGCTAATAATTGATGTCCGGTATAATTTTTTCCACGAACGTTCCAATCACGGTCAAATTCAACGGTACGAAACTGCTCTACGGGATTAAAGGATGTAGACAACCATTCTGCATCGAGTGTATTTCGCCATCGAAAAAGTGTGCTATCTTTCTTCCAATTTTGTACATTTTCCCATGTCATTTTTCCTGCTTGCCCAATATCGTCTTTATTGTTGAGTTTAGAAAATGTATTGATGTCGTATTGACTTATTGCGATTTCAGTTTCTAATAAATTATTCTTATTTAATTGTAGACTTGCTCCTGAGGAGACAAACCGGCGCTTCCGAGGAGTGATCAATTGACGAGAAGGGGCGTAATCTCCTTGGGGAATTCCTCCAAGCGGAGCAACCCATTTGTATGTTTTTCCCAACGCCAATTGTTCGCTGAAAACATAGTCTCCTTTGTTTGGGCCAACATATTGGAAATAAACGCGATACGTTGCATTGGTAGGATCTTTTGAAAAAATTAAAATCGAGTCATAACCCAGGGAATCTGACATTGCATAAAGCAATTGGTTTTCGATGTATGCGACCTGGTTAATACTCGATACGCGCGCTAACTGAATGCTGTCACCTATACCTGCAAGAAAAGACTTTTGAGAAGGTGATAATTCTTGCTGTAAGTTTTGATTTTTTGCATCTTGCTCTTGGTACGCATTCAACCACACCTGTAACCCTTGGCGCTGGTAGTATGTTGACGATTGAAGTAAGGATCGGGCATAGCTTTGATCTGAGTACTGAAATTCCACCACAATCCTGATATCCTTCGTAATTAAATTACGGGTTGTGAATACCAATTCGCTACTGTTATAGTCGATTACATAATCGCGGTCTTGCCCTCGTTCCAGAAGTTTTCCATCAATATATACCCGCTCAGTTCCCGCCAAGATTACGATGAAGGGCTCGTTGTCTGCACCTGTCAAGCGATAAGGTCCTTGATTTGCTTCAAGACCTTGAATGAGTTGTCGATTAAATTTACCTTTCGATAATGCAACACTTTCTTGCGTTTTCCAAATGCCTCCGCGTGAATCTTTTGAAGAATAGTTAAATGTCAAGCCCTGCCCCCGTTTTTTGTAATTTAAAAAATGTCCTTTAGGTCTGTCAAGCCAAAAATCACCGGCAATTAATTTTATTTTATCGTTGTATATTTGAATAAATAACTGATCAAACTCTTGCAATTTATTTGTGTTTCCATCGGGTTGAATCGGAATATTTGCATCGGAAATAGAGGCCAGTAGTTTCAAGTTAGGCGAGATATCACCGGCTAATTCCAAGTTCAATGAGCTGTTAATTCCTAAGTTTTGGCTGTTACCAAAATTGACCCCTCGAGAAATACTTCCATTTTTACTCAATTCCTTACCTCCGAATATATCCTGAACAGAGTACTGCGATGTATTTATGAGAAATAGCTCCCTTGCTCCTTTTTCTTGTGAAAATATTTCACTCGTGTCGTGTAATTGGTAACGCATTCCAAAGGCATAAGGGAAAACTTGGTATTGAAACAACAAAGAATCATTAATTTCTGATTTGAATTTTACCAATGCACGAATTTCCGAAACCGTATAAAGGGTGGGAGAAATTTTTTCTCCTTGGCGGAAGATAGACAAAGAACCCGGCACTAAACTTAAACTATCCAGTTCAATTGTTTGCTTCACAAACACCTGTTTCATCCGCCGAGAGTCAAGTTGAGCAGACATGGAGGATATGGAAAGAACACCTATAATTAGCGCTACAATTCTGAGCATACGAACGAAGATAATACCATGTCCACTAAAAAACGTAAAAAATCGTCTGAGATTGTGAGAAAGGATGAAGCTTTGATCGGCAAGAATTTTAACTTTGTCTAATGCAAGCGCTCGTGTTGAAATCTACAGGAAAATGGTATTCCATTTTACTGCCCTCCGGAGAAGTTATCTCCGCAGGAATTAAAGGAAAATTGAGACTTGACGGACTAAAAACGACCAATCCCGTGGCAGCGGGAGATCGAGTGTTCATCGAAAAACGAACTTTTCACTACGAGGACGATACAACAGAATATGCGATTTGCGAGGTTCTTCCACGCGATAATTACATCGTTCGAAAATCAACAAATCTGAGCAAACAAATGCAAATCATCGCTGCGAATATTGACAGGATGTATTTGGTAGTAACCTTAAAATCTCCGGAAACACAACTCGCTTTTGTCGACCGAATGCTTGTATCCGCGGAATCTTTCCGAATTCCAACAACCATTTTATTCAATAAAATTGATTTATTGCGAGAGAAAGAATTACAGGAATTAGAGCGGCTTCAGAAATTATATGAAACTATTGGTTATCCTTGTTATTCCATTCGTGGAGATAAACCTGAAAATGTAAAATTTTTAAAAGAACAAATTTCAGGAAAACAAGTTCTATTCACGGGTAACTCAGGCGTTGGAAAAACTACCTTAGTCAATAGTGTGGATTCTACTCTTTCGCTCCGTACGGGTGAAATTTCCCGGGCACATGAACAGGGCAAACACACCACCACTTTTGCTGAAATGCATGCCGTTAAGAGTGGAGGTTATGTCATCGACACACCAGGTATACGTGCTTTCGGTCTCATTGATTTAGAAAAGGCGCATTACAGCCATTATTTTCCCGAAATGCGCCACCGAATGGGCGAATGTAAATTTCACAATTGTCAGCACCTCAACGAACCAAGTTGTGCAGTTAAAAAAGCAGTAGAAAATGGTGAAATCGCCCTTTCTCGATATCAGACTTATTTGCAATTAATGGGGGAAAATACCGAAGATCCCTACCGCAGAAATGAACACGCATGAGAGTAGTCATTCAACGGGTTTGCGAGGCAACACTTAAAATTCAGGGAATTGTTCACGCCGAAATTTTAAAGGGTATGGTAGTGTTCATTGGTGTAGAACATGAGGATCGAGAGGAGGATGTAGAATATCTAGTTTCTAAGCTACTTAACTTGCGTATTTTTAACGATCAGCAAGGAAAAATGAATTTGTCCATTCAAGATGTGGATGGAGAGTTGTTATTGGTGAGTCAATTCAC
>VGMK01000066.1 GCA_016866375.1 Bacteroidota bacterium | reverse complement strand
TGGTTAAAATAAGTTCGTTTGGATTAGGATCTGTATCTCCACCAGTATCTCCCGTGTAAGCACTACCTGTCAAATTCCACCCGGTTGTATTTACATTAGGAGACCCCGTAAGCTGCGCAAAAACATAGGTCTGAGCATTGTATTTGTTGTTAAAAACAAGTATACCAGTGATAACAACTAAACTGACTAAATTTATTAAAAATTTCAAACGTTCTCGAAATAAAAAGATTAACAAATTTAATTTTTTTTTTTTTATTTGAATAAATCTTAACTTAGTGTAATTTTGACACCTTATTTTATTATGACTAACAAAAATAAACACCTAGAGGAATTCGATTCATTTCACATTGTAGTGTTTGGCGGTGATGGAGACCTTGCAGTCCGAAAAATATACCCTGCATTATTCCATCGTCATCGGGATGGTCAATTTAAGAAAGATTACAAAATAATTGCCATTACAAGAAAAATCCCAAATAAATTGTCATTTTCGGTACAATTAACAAAGTTTTTAAAAACTTCTGAAGGTGAACATATGAGGACTGATGAAATTGAAAAGTTCGTTCATCAAATCGAACTCATCCAAGTAGAAAATCAAGAAACGAGCAGTTTTAATAACTTAGCTGAAATACTGAATAAAAACCCAAAATATCAACACATATATTATTTCTCAACTCCTTCGTCAGCATTTGGTCCAATTGCCAAGGCATTAAAAAAGTCTGGGCTAGTTAATGATAAAAGTAAAGTTGTTATTGAAAAACCCCTCGGTCATAACTTGGCCTCTTCCAACGCCATTAATATAGAAATCTCGGAAGCATTTCAGGAATCCCAAATCTATCGAATTGATCATTATTTGGGTAAAGAAACCGTTCAAAACCTCATGGTACTGCGATTTGCGAACAACCTTTTTGAAAGGGCTTGGGACTCTGAACATATTGATAATATACAAATTACCGTTGCCGAAAGTCTCGGGGTAGAAAAACGAGCTGCTTATTATGACAGTAGTGGCGCATTACTCGACATGGTTCAAAATCACTTGCTTCAACTTCTATGTCTCGTAGCTATGGAACCTCCCTCTGTGCTTGAGGCGGATGAAGTTCGCAACGAAAAATTGAAAGTGCTCCGTTCTCTGAGGCCATTAACTAAAAAAACAGTGCAGACTGATACAGTAAAAGGGCAATATACCCGGGGAACGATTCAAGGCAGTGAGGTTAACTCGTATTTAGAAGATATTGAAAAATACCAATCAAAAACTGAAACTTTTGTCGCTGTTAAGGTCTATGTGGACAATTGGCGATGGAAAAACATTCCGTTCTACCTGAGAACAGGAAAACGAATGATCAAACGTTTTTCCGAAATCGTAATCAATTTCAAGGAGGTAAGACATAATATTTTTCCCTCCAAAGAAAAATTAAATAACAACAAACTAATTATTCGATTGCAGCCTGAGGAGCGCATTGAGCTTATTCAAATGACAAAAATACCTGGTCCTGGTGGTTATCGTTACAAACCTATAGCATTAAAACTAGATTACAGCGATACGTTCAAAAGTAGATTCCCTGAAGCTTATGAGCGACTCATTATAGATGTTATTCGAGGTAATCAGACGTTGTTTATGCGACAGGACGAAGTGCAGGCAGCTTGGACATGGATTGAATCGATAACAGAAAGTTGGAAAGCTAACAATCAACCAAATATTTTGTACGAGGCCGGATCCTGGGGGCCGGGAAACCTCATTTTGGATGAGGACGAGACTTGGGTAACAAAAACATGGAAAGAAGAATGATTCAGGAAATAAAAGACAAAGAATCTTTTTTAAGCTTAATTACGGAGAATTTTATTTCAACACTCACATCTACGATTTCAGAAAAAGGAAATGCTAAAATTCTGCTATCTGGTGGATCAAGTCCAATAGAATTGTATAAAATATGGTCATCTTTGGACTTACCTTGGGAAAAAATTCATATCGGATTGGTCGATGAACGTTTTGTCGATACCTCAGACATAAATTCCAACGAACTTTTGATTCATAAATACCTCCTGAAAAATAAGGCTAAAAATGCCTGTTTTGTAGGTATGATTCATAATCTAGGGGATATCCTTCTTAATCAGGAAGCCCTTGAAAAAATATATCAAACGTTTTATAATGCCGATTACATTCTCTTGGGCATGGGCGATGATGGTCACACCGCATCAATTTTTCCAAACGACATGAATTCACAACTTGCGTTTGAAACAGAAATGTTAACAGCGGTAACCAATTCACCAAAACATCCCCAACGACGCCTTTCCTGTACTCCAAAAATGATTCAAAGCAGTCCTCAAGTGGTATTAATGATGGCAGGAGAGAAAAAAAGAAAAATCTTCCATAATTCAAAAAAACAAAACTTACCAATATCAAAAATTAGTAAGTACATTCACAAAACCTTTATTTTGTTATGAATACCAAGATAATTCAAATCACAGAGCGCATTGCACAAAGAAGTAAGATAACGCGAGCCTCATTTTTGAGACAAATTGAAGGTGCTTTAGAAAAGGAAGTATCTCGGAATAAGGTGCACTGTGGAAACTTGGCACATGCTATGGCTGGATGCGAACAACACGACAAGAGCTTACTCGCAGAAAATACGGCTAAAAACATTGGAATTATAACAGCCTATAACGATATGCTATCTGCACACAAAGTATACGAAAACTACCCAGATAAGCTAAGAAACTACGCAAGGGAATTTGGGGCTACTGCCCAAGTCGCTGGAGCGGTTCCAGCAATGTGTGATGGTGTTACCCAAGGCCAACCGGGAATGGAACTGTCTCTTTTTAGTAGAGATGTCATAGCCTTGTCGACCGCTGTTGGACTCTCTCACGGCGTATTCGATGGGATTTTATGTTTGGGTATTTGCGATAAGATAGTGCCCGGATTATTAATGGGTGCACTTCGTTTTGGGCATCTCCCCACTGTATTTGTGCCAGGAGGTCCTATGCCCAGCGGAATCAGCAACGAAGAAAAAGCAAGAATACGCCAAGATTTTGCAGAAGGAAAAATAGGAAGAGACGAATTGTTGAAGGGGGAATCAGATTCCTATCATTCTCCGGGAACATGTACGTTTTATGGAACAGCCAATAGCAATCAAATGCTTATGGAAATAATGGGGCTTCATTTACCCGGATCTAGTTTTGTTAATCCCGGAACACCGCTTCGTGATGCTCTAAACCGCGAGGCAGTAAAAACCGTTATCAAAAATGCAAAATTGGGCTTGGAACGTGCGATAGGTACTATTTTAACCGAAAAAGTTATTGTAAACGGAATTATTGGTTTGCTCGCTACCGGAGGATCAACGAATCATACCATTCATTTAATTGCTATTGCTCGTGCCGCAGGAATTATCATTAATTGGGACGACATGTCCGATTTATCAGATGTTGTTCCCTTGCTCACGCGCATGTACCCCAATGGGGCTGCTGATGTCAACCATTTTCATGCGAGCGGTGGAATGAGCTTTGTTATGCATACATTGCTTGAAAATGGATTGTTACACGAAGATGTCATGACAATTATTGGAAAAGGCTTAAGTGCGTTCACAAAAGAACCTTTTTTACAAAATGGAGAACTCGTTTGGAGAAAAGGAGCCAAAGAAAGCCTTAACACCGCCATCATCCGTTCAGTGTCAGATTCGTTTTCAAAAGATGGTGGGATTAAAATTTTAAAAGGAAACATAGGACGATCGGTAATAAAAACCGCTGCTGTATCAGATGAACATTTAATCGTGGAAGCTCCCTCCATCGTCTTTAGCGAGCAAGAAGATTTACTAGTTGCATTTAAGAAAGGTGAACTTAATAAAGATTTCATTGCGGTGCTACCTTTTCAAGGCCCAAAACAAAATGGAATGCCTGAGCTTCATCAATTAACCCCAACGCTAACGGTGCTGCAAAAAAAAGGGTATAAAGTAGCTCTTGTTACTGATGGAAGAATGTCAGGAGCTTCAGGAAAAGTTCCTGCGGCGATACACCTTACTCCTGAAGCTCACGATGGAGGCGCAATCGCTAAAATTCGAACAGGAGATATTTTAAGACTTGATGCAAAAAAAGGGGAATTGATTTGCCTAAGTGACAATTTTACAGATAGAACCCCCATTTCAAAAGCGAATCACGCAACGCATTACGGCAGAGAATTGTTTATCAACCCAAGAAAATTGGTTTCCTCCAGTGAGGAAGGAGCAAGC
Source organism: Bacteroidota bacterium (assembly GCA_016866375.1). Taxonomy (GTDB): domain Bacteria; phylum Bacteroidota; class Bacteroidia; order Flavobacteriales_D; family Crocinitomicaceae; genus UBA952. Next base: position 5,473 of record VGMK01000066.1, on the reverse strand, counting down.
TTTATCCTTTAGGAGCAGATAGTAAAGAAATTATTACTGAAGACGCCAAAACACCAACTACAATTATAAGCGAAATCGTCGAATCAACGTGGTAGATTGGCGCAAAGACCATTTTACAGCCTATAAAGGTCAAAATTATTGCAAGACCGTACTTTAGCTTCGAGAATTTATTTATTGAATTTGCCAATAAAAAATACATTGAGCGAAGTCCTAGAATGGCAAAAATATTTGACATGTATAAGATAAAAGGATCATCAGGAGCGATGGCAAATATCGCAGGAATGGAATCAATTGCAAAAATTAAATCCGTTGACTCCACAACGGCTAAAACTAACAGTAACCTCGTGCCAAATCTGATTTTTTTATACTTTATTATGAATTTATCATCATAATAATGGTTTGAAACAGGAATAAATTTTCTAATCACGCGTGCTCCGAGGGATTTACCAAAATCTTTTGTAACATCTTTCGATTTAGGGAGAGCCGACTTTACACCCGCCCATATTAAAAAGAACCCAAAAATTGTCAAAATGAGGTTGATTTCTAAACTTTTCCCAGCGATGTTGATTTCTGGTAAATAGGAGAGCCTAATCAGTTCGACCCCAGAGAAAATAAATAAAGCCCGAAATACAATTGCCCCAACAATTCCCCAAAACAAAACCTTATGCTGTAGTTCATCTTTCAGTTTAAAGTAGTTAAAAACCAAAATAAAAACGAATAAATTATCTATTGATAAAGCTTCCTCAATCCAATAGGCAGACTGAAACTGAGCAAATTTTTCAAATCCTTCTTGGATATAAATAAATCCGCTGAAAAGCATAGCCAAAGAAATCCAAACTATTGTCCAAGTTAGTGCTTCCCTATTTGAAATGAAATGAGATTTTCTGTTAAAGATGCCTAAGTCTAGAAAAAGCATCAAAACAATAACTGCAACAAAAACTGAAATAATTACAGGATGTTCAAATCCAGACATTACACTAGTTTTTTTTCAATAAATACGAGACTGCATTTGCTGCATTTACAAAGGAACCTGTAATACTAACCTGACTCATAGTACCCTTTGCTTCTCCTTTTTTCTTTCCTGGAATACCAATCGACTTATTGTAAGGTTCAGCGCTCAACATGATTACCGAAGCTACCTCCTCTGCGCTGAGCTCAGGAAAATAACCTCTGATGAGTGCCACAACTCCCGCGGTAGCAGGACAAGCCATACTTGTGCCAGAGGCATCTTCATACTTTCCGTCTGGGACAGTAGAATGAATATCAACGCCCGGAGCAAAAACATCTACCGTATTTGCACCGTAATTCGAAAACTCTGCGAGCAACTTCATCCCGGATTTTGAACTACTCGCGCCAACTTCCAACCAATTTTTTGCTTTTATTCCATTATTCAACAAGCGCGTTGGATAAGAATCCTCAATATCCTTATTTTTAGCATCATTTCCAGCAGCATGAACCAATAAAACATCTTTAGCAGCGGCATATTGAATGGCCTCATCCACGAATGATTTATTTGGGGTATAATATTTTCCGAATGACATATTTATAACCTTTGCTCCGTTGTCTGCCGCATAACGAATTGCATTAGCAATATCTTTATCGCGCTCATCGCCGTTCGGAACGGCTCTCAATACCATTATTTTGGCGTTGGATGCAATTCCATCAATTCCTATTCCGTTTCCTCTTTTTGCTGCAATTATGCCAGATACATGAGTTCCATGCATCGCGTCTGGGCCCTCATAGCGGTTACATCCGTAATAACGATCTGTCATATCATAAGGGTCATCGCCTACAACAACTTTTCGCACGGAATCAGCATCTATTGAATTCATCTTGATCCGATCAACCATACTCTTCACTGCTCCCGTAATTTGCTTATCCAATTCATTCGCCGAATATACCAATAGGATTGTCCCTAACCTTTTCTTTATTTTTTTCTCGATGTCATCTTTTGGCGTATATGCTTTATTGGTTTTTTTAGAAAATACGCCATTGGATTCGGCTTTCACATTTTCCATGTAATGTGATACTACACTGATTTGAGCAAATTGTTGTTCAGTTTCGGCTTTCTCTTTTTCAAAATCTTGTTTGATTTTTAGATAGTTCGCAAATCGATCATTATCAGAGAGTGAAACCTCATTTTCTTTTCTATTGCCGAAATAGCGTTTTTCAACTCTATACATTCTTGCCAATTCCGAGGCTTCAGCGTCTATATCTCCGCCAGGTCCTCCTAGAAAAGACCAACCGTGCACATCGTCTATATATCCGTTTTTGTCATCATCAATTGCGTTATTTGGAATTTCACCAGGATTTATCCAAATTGCATCCTTTAAATCTGGATGATCCGTTTCTACACCACTGTCAATTACCGCAACTATCACTTCTTTTGGACTTTTTCCTTCTAAAAGTTTGTAGGCTTTGTCTGCGCCGACACCAAATATTTTAGAATCTTTTGGATCAGTTAGATACCAATTAAGAGGCGCTTTTGGTTTTGCCTGAGATAAGGCTACGCCAACGCAAAGCAATTGAGCCACAATTATAAACTTGAAATTCATATATCTATTGAATAGGTTGCGAATTTACTCATTAGTTCAGGATAATTTCCAATAATTCTTTAAGAACTTATTGAATACTTTCGCTAACAAAAAACTATTTTTGTTGTTCAATCGAACAAAAGAATCTTTCACAATGGAAAAAATACAATGTTTAATAATTGGATCAGGACCGGCTGGATATACGGCGGCAATTTACGCTGCACGTGCAGACATGAAACCTGTTCTTTATCAAGGAATGCAACCTGGAGGACAACTAACTACCACGAATGAGGTGGAAAATTTCCCCGGATACCCTAATGGCATTACAGGTCCGGAAATGATGCTTGAACTTGAGGCACAAGCCAAGCGATTTGATACCGACATTCGCTTTGGATTCATTGTTAAAGTAGACTTTTCTGGCAATATACACAGGTGTTGGACAGATCAAGGACATGAGATTCAGGCTGAAACTGTAATTATCTCGACAGGAGCAAGTGCCAAATACTTGGGCTTAGAAAGTGAACAAAAATACTTATTAAACGGTGGAGGTGTTTCGGCTTGTGCGGTTTGTGACGGCTTCTTCTACAGAGGTCAAGAGGTAGTAATTGTTGGTGCCGGGGATTCTGCTTGTGAAGAAGCACATTATTTGTCTAAATTGTGTACAAAGGTTACCATGCTCGTGAGAAAAGATGAATTTAGAGCATCAAAAATCATGGCTGAGCGCGTGAGAAAGACACCAAATATTTCAATACTTTTTAATACAGAGACACAAGAGGTCCTTGGGGATGGCAACGTAGTTACAGGAGTACGCGTATTAAACAGGTCTTCTGCTCAAGAACAAATCATTCCTTGTACAGGTTTTTTTGTCGCAATTGGGCATCAACCGAACACGGATATCTTTAAAGATTATCTCCATCTAGACGAAACGGGGTATATTAAATACGAACAACCTGGAACGAGTAGAACAAATATTCCTGGTGTATTTGTTGCTGGTGACGCTGCCGATAAAACATACAGGCAGGCAGTAACTGCTGCTGGAACGGGTTGCATGGCCGCATTGGATGCAGAACGGTATTTAGCGGCAAAACACTAATTAGAGTTTTTAGAACTTATAAGTCAGCCCACAATTTGCAAACGATATTCCCGTACTCACAGTTCCGTAACAAAGCTCAGCATAGATGCCGAAATTCTTGAAAGGCATATATCTTGCACCGGAAAAAATCTGCCAACCAAAAGCGGAAGGGAAGCTAACTGGATAAGCATCCTCCGACACATCTGGATCACTGGACGTAAAACTGGAACTGTAACTCACATAACCAAGTCCTAAACCAATGTAGGGGTCAAATACAGGATTACATACATGAAAATGGTATGCTCCGCGTGCCATAACTGCCAAATTTGACCATTTGTATTCTATGTCCGATGAATCACTCCATTGGGCATTACATGCTGCATAAGATACATTTAGACCTACTCCAATTCGCTTTGTCAGAGCACGTTCGTAACCTACAACAACAGGTCCAAAACTAGAGAAATCGTAACCCGACTCTGCGTCGTAATCATCAAGAATCATGTCATAGCCTAGACCAAATCCATAACCAGCTTGAACATAGTTCCTGTTGCGTTCGAAGACAAACAGTTGTGCATTTGCCTGTTGAATTACTAAAATAATTGCAAGACTTAAAAGAATTTTTTTCATAATTACGTTTTGAGTATACAAATATATTAAATTCTACTCATTAGTTATTAATTATTAACGAATGAGAAGATAAGGATTGAAGTATCTAAATCATATCACTATGCGATTAATGATCAATTCACAATATTCCTTACCTTTACATTAGGGCGAAAAAACTATTTTTCTTAATGAAAGTACACCGCATATTCAGAAAAGAAACAAACGCATTTAGTCATTTCCAACTTTTGCTTTCTGAAGAGCAGCACAAACTTTCAAAATACATTGGAAATCTAAACGAGCTGTCCGCATTTGAAAATCAAATACAGCTCAAGAAATCTCAGTTTACAGATAAACAACGTAGTGATTTACATCACGTTTTAATTCGAGATTATAAAGAAAAACAACTTCCTAAAGCGAAAGCCTCCATTGAATTATTAACTAAACCGACTACGCTCACCGTTACCACTGGGCACCAGTTGTGTTTATTCTCAGGACCCAGTTATTTTGTCTATAAAATCTTACACACTATTCAATTAGCGCGTAAGTTAAAGGAAAGGTACCCGAATTATGATTTTGTTCCGGTTTATTGGATGGCAAGTGAAGATCACGATGTAGAAGAAATTGGTTCCCTAAGCCTTTTTAATCAAACGATTCGATGGAAAACTGGCGTGGAAGGAGCAGTTGGTGATTTGCCTATTGATGGGTTAAGCCAAGCTGCAGAAAAGTTAATTCAACTATTTAGAGGTGAAACAGCAGGTGAAATTAAAAATATCATTCAACTGAAGGATCAAAAGAATTACGCTGCTTTTGTTTTTGATTTTGTCACACAATTATTTCATCAATTCGAATTAGTCGTTTTAAATGCACAAGAGGAAATTCTTAAGAAACAATTTCTTCCAATTGCAATTAAAGAACTAGAAACACAGTTTTCTTTTCATGCGTTGAATGAAACAAATATTGCATTAAAGAAAGAAGGCCTTCACCAACAAATTCATCCGCGTGAAATCAATTTATTTCACCTGAAAAAAGGCAAGCGTCAACGAATTATTACCAAAGATAATGGGTTCAGTGTCGGTGATAAATTTTATACACGGGAGGAGCTGATTTCCGAATTCTCAGCAGCACCAACAAACTGTTCGCCTAATGTAGTTCTGAGACCTGTCTACCAGGAATTAATCCTACCCAATATCGCCTATGTAGGGGGAGCTGTAGAACTTTCTTATTGGATGCAACTTAAAAACATATTTGATACGTGTAATGT
>VGMK01000065.1 GCA_016866375.1 Bacteroidota bacterium | reverse complement strand
GAGGTCGTAATTCAAAACAGTCAAATATCCGTTCCTGAAATTGAAGAAACGACGACTTCACCTATTGAACTTTTGCAAAATAGACCAAATCCATTTGACGAAGCCACGATAATTGGGGTATTGGTAAATACAAATTTATCCTATAAAAAGGCTGAAATTGTTCTTTCAGATATGAATGGAAAAATTATCGAGAAATTACCTATTGAATTAATTCCGGGTATAAATGAAGCTTATTACGAGCATGGTTATGGTAAAACGGGAACTTATTTCTATACCTTGGTTGTGGATGGTAAAGAAGTTGCAAGAAAATCTATGATTTTTGCGAATTAATCGTAGAAAAAAATCCAATCACTTATCTGAATCCTAGATATATTCACTGAATCAGACTGAATATTCAGTGATTGAAATAAAAATCAACTCTTAAAACATACCCACCACGTTTTAGGAATATAATCACATAAATTTCGCGTCATGAAAACAACAAAAGCACTTTGGTGCACAGCTATTTTTTTGACTATTAATTTTAAGTTTTACAGTCAAATAGTGTTGCCAAAAGAGAAAATTAAAGACCATGTTAACCTGGTGAGATAACACTCAACGGGTTCCAAAAATGGCACTTCCAACTCTCACCATCGTACTGCCTTCTTCAATAGCAAGAGAATAATCACCACTCATTCCCATTGAAATTGTAGAAAAATAGGGTGCATCGCCGAAATATTGAGATTTTAATTCGTTAAATATGTTGCGAAGCGTCTTAAATTCATTTCTGATTTGATCTTCATCATCTACGAATGAAGCCATACCCATGACACCTATTATTCTCGTATTTAGAAATGATGTACTATTTTTTAATAAAAGCTTGCATTCGCCCATTGACAAACCAAACTTTGTATCTTCTTGTGCAATATGAAATTGAAGAAGCACGTCAATAATTCTATTGTTTTTATGGGCTTGTTTATCAATTTCAATCAATAGTTTTTCACTATCCACGGCATGTATGAGGTGAACAAATGGTGCCACATATTTGACTTTATTTGTCTGTAAATGACCTATTAAATGCCAATTAATGTCCTTTGGTAATTTTTCATATTTCGCAACTAATTCCTGAACTTTATTTTCACCAAAATGTCGCTGACCAGCGCGATATGCTTCTTCTAAAGCCTCAATCGGTTTTGTTTTACTCACAGCCACTAAGGTGACATTTTCAGGAATTTCTTTCCTTAAACTAACTAAATTCTCTGAAATCATTAATCGATGGGATAAATCGTTAATCCACTTCTAAGCTTTGGTTCTACCCATGTTGATTTTGGGGGCATATTTAAACCATTATCAGCTACTCTTTTCACTTGTTGAATACTCAATGGATATAAAAGAAAACCAACTGCATATTTCTCACTGTTAATTTTTTCCACCAATGAATCAACAGACTCACTTCCAGGTCTAAAAACAAGTTCTTCGCTCGTCTTTAAATCATGGATTCCTAAAATTGGAGAGAGTATTAACTGCGTGAGTATTTCCGGATCGAGGGAATTTACAGGATGGCTTAGATCTACGAATTGAGGTAAAGGATAAAACGAAAACGCTTTATTTTTCAGAACAACCACAATTTCATGCTCTTTGCTTGGATTTCTAATTTCATTCATTGGAATCAGCTCCCCCACCATGCTTAATTTCGATAAAAACTCTTCTTCAGAGAGGTGATTTAATGTTTTGACTAAACGATTAAATTCTATTATCTCGATCTGATTTTCTTGCACTAAAAAGCTCAGAAAATATGCTGACGAACCGTTTGAACTCTCTTTTCCTTTCAGGTGATGCAAACGCAACGACGACGCAGTGCGATGATGACCGTCAGCGATATAAGTTGCATCAATTGCCGAAAACATTCCAATTAATTCAGCTACGTTATCTTTAGCCAAGCACCACAGTTCGTGCTTGACTTTATCTGTTGTTGAAAATTCGTATTCGGGTCTTGCTTGTGCTTGATTGGCGATAAATTGAGCTATTTCCTTGTTATTTTCATAGGTTAACAAGACAGGTTCTGCATTGAAACCAACAATATCCAAATAACGAGTAAACATTTCCTCTCGCGCAGTAAATGTTGCCTCGTGTTTTTTAATCTGACCGGCCTCATATTCGGCGATACTCGAGCCAGCAATTACACCAATACACGAAAACCCTCCTTTAGATTGTCTGTAAATGTATATTGTTTCCTCATTGTCTTGATGCAGTATTCCTTCTTCAACAAATCTATTGTATTGCTCCCTGACATGCAAAAAGCGCTCATTTGAATTCGGTTTTGTTTTGTTAGCCTTACCAAATTCAGGATTAATAATGTGTAAAAAAGTAAATGGATTATCTTCAAGCTTTGCTTTTAATACATTGCTTTTGTAAGTGTAGTATGGCCTTGTTGCAACCAAATGCACCTTATCTCTAACAGGTCTAATCGCACGGAACCCAACGATTTTTGCCATCAATCAAAATTTATAATTCAATCCAAAGCTCGGCAATACAGGGAATTGATAAATCTCTTCTCCTGTAATACGATTCACGTAAAAAATATTATTTCGATCGTATACGTTCGTAACACTTAAAATAATTTCCAATTCGGTTTTATTCTGAAACTTAATTTTCTTCTTGGCTGTTACATCCAATCGGTGGTAGTAAGGAAGTCTCTTACTATTAAAATCACCAAGTAAGGTAGTGACATTATCTGGATTTTCATTCACATAATCGGTTGTTACACCGTTCTGGAAATTAATAAGTTGATAATACCCTGCTGTCGGGGTAAATGGTAAACCTGATCCTAAATTCCAGCGAACATTTAGTTCGTATGATTTATCTTTTCCTAAAAGGTAAGACGCTACCAAATTGACATTATGCCGACGATCAAAAACTGGGTAATAAGAAATAAATCCATCCCACCGCGTTGATTTACTCAATGAGTAAACACCCCACAGGAAAAGCCTGTCCTTGTTATATTTCATTAATAAATCTACACCTAGTGATTGACCGGATTCTAAAATAAAGTCCTTTTTAAATACGTCGTCTACCAAAGCAAATTGTGCAATGTCGTCATAAAGTTTATTTTGATTTATATTACTCAGCTGAGAAAAATACTTGTAATAGCCCTCTATGTTCAGGGAGATGTTTCGCGTCAAATCATACTCTGCACCGAGAATTGCATGCCAAGCATATTGCAAACCATTCTTAGTGTTTTTCACTTGTTGGAATTCATTCACAAAGTTTTCTTGTACATTGGTCGGCGCTGAAAGAAGACCGTTGAACAAATTAACGATGTCCTTATCAGAGCTTGCCGAAGTGAAATTTTGAGAGAATCTTCCCCCCGATAATTTCATTCTAAACTTTTCATTAACATTGTACTTTACGGCTAATCTTGGTTCCAAGGAAATTGTTCCTAAGGAGGCATAGACTTGAGTTCTTAGGCCTGGTTGTAGCACCCACCTCAACCAAATTTTCCTAAAATTAACATAAGCTCCGATTTCTGTGGTAAAGTTCTTTGCTTCAATTTTACGCTGTAATTCGTTGTAAGTGGTAAAATTTGTATTGAACCCATTAAAATTGAATCCATAATTTATTTCTCCTTCGTTTTTAAGGAAGTAACTAAAATCGAAGCCCAAGTCGAAGCCACCGATACTTGAGGTCCTTGGTTCAGCACCTATTTCTTGGAACGTTGTGGAAAAGGAGCTTCCGTTCACATGACCGCGAATAAATATGGGCGATCCCACAGGCACCATTAAAAAATTCACGCCACCACCAGCTGCCTGCCAATTTAAATCTGCAACACTGTAATTGACGGAGTCTGAATTGTAAAACCCAAATGCGCTAATCTTTGAGCCGTCAGAGGAATTCAAAGTAACCTTTCCGTATAAATCGGTAAAATTAAAAGGTAAGCCATTTCCTTGATTTACCCCCGGATATATTGATTTAGAGGTATAATCTAACAAACTGTGTTTTGCAGAAAAAATGTAAGACCCTGTTCTTGGGGAGGTTCCCATTTTTTTCCCTAGTGGACCCTCTAATACCATTTTAGCTAAAAAGGGAGAAGCCGATACTTTACCCTCAACTTTTTGACGATTTCCATCGCGGTATGTAATATCCATTACCGATGAAATTCTTCCTCCGTATTTGGACTCAAAACCACCTGTATTGATGTCCACATTTTTCACTAACTCTGTCTCAAAAATGGAGTAAAACCCTATTGAGTGGAAAGGGTTATAAATGGTCATGCCATCCAGTAGTATTTTATTTTGAATTGGAGTGCCACCTCTCACGTACAATTGACCGCCCTGATCACCGGTTGTAACAACTCCCGGAGTTACAGCAAGGCCATTCAATATGTCGCTCTCTGCTCCATAACTTGGAATTCTTTCAATACCTTTTTTGTCCAGTCTTATTTTTGAAACATCAGGATCCGTTTTCTTTCGTTGTTGCTCTGCACTGAGTTTAATTTCTTTGAATTCTTTTACTATTTCACGTTTCACGAGCTCGAAGCGCGTATCGTAAATTTTCTGAGTGGGTATTACCTCCACATTGATTACAGCCTTTTCATATTGCGCGATTTCTACCTTTATGATATATTTCTCTTTCTGGAGTTTAGGGATTTGAAAAAATCCATTTAAATCCGTTTGTGCTCCTGCCACTACGGATGAGTCTGATTTCAAAAGTTTCACTTTCTCATAAGGCATCGGTTCCCCATTGGCTTTGTCGTATATAAAACCCCGAATAACGAAATCCTGCGCGTAAATTATGTTAATGGAAGTAAAAAAGAATATAAAGAATAAGTTTTTCATTTTCAAAGACGCACCGAAATTACGAATAAGTTGTGAAAAGAAAATAATTATAAATCGCATAATTAGATTACAATAATTATTTTTATACTTTCGTTAAAAATAGTAACATGAAAAATACATTATTTATACCGTTGACAATTATTTTTTTGATCGCATTAGGTTGTTCAACCAGTGACGATGAAGCATTGGAGAAAAAATTTGGCAAACAAATAAATAAAAATGGGTTGCAACTATTTTACACCGACAAGATTACAGAGGAAGAAGCAAATCGAATGGTGAACTTTTTAATTGAATCTGAATTTGTTGATGGTGAGGAAAAAACTATCCAATTGAATAAAAACGGTAAGACTTATGAATTTCGGATGGTGGTAAAAAAAGGAATCGAGCAAGACCAAGAGTATATCGAAATTTTCAGAAATTTTACCTTAGAATTATCTGAGTTTGTATTTAATAACTCTCCTGTGGATATTCATCTGTGTGATGAATTGCTGAATACAATACGTGTAATTCCAATGTCTCCTGCCTCAATTAAAGAAAATTCCTTCGAAGAAGTTTCAAATACTAATGCATATCCCTCTGATTTGGTTCAAAATTTCATGAATGCATGCATGCAAAAAGGAAGTAATCAAGAATTCTGTTCATGCGTTTTAGATAAAATCCAATCCAATTTCACCTTAGAGCAGTTTATGGAAATTGAAAATGGTATAACTAACGGAACTAGTTATCCTGAATTTGTTGCATTTACTAAAAAAGCGAGGGAGGAATGCCTTCGTAGCTTTAACTAATTTATTTTTACCCGAACGTATTCTGATTGATTTCCAAAATTAATTTTCATAAAATAAATTCCCGAAATATAAGATACGTCAAGCTTATATGTTAAATGTTTAACTTCTTTAGTCAGTAAAACCTTTCCCTTAAAATCAATTATTTCTATTGATTCAATTATATCCTCAGCATTAATGTTAATAAACCCTTCGGTTGGATTTGGAAAAACTTGAACATTCTTCAGGTTAACTTCTTCTAATCCACTTTCGAATGTCATTGGTGCACTGTAAACACAGCCATTTTCAAAAAACACCTCAACCAGGTAAGTTGCACCCAAATCTGCAGGAAAGTTATAGCATTGAGACGTTTCACCAACTATTGGCTGATTGTCCATGTACCATTGATATGAATTACCCTGCAGAGAAGAACAATAAATACCTGACCCTTGATTTGGATCGTTTATTATTGTCACTGAAGGTAAAGAGGGGCAAAGCGTTTCATTTATGGTTCCCGGTTGAGATTCGATAGCTAATAAAAATGCTCCGTAAGCATTGCAAATCCCTTTTAATTTGAAATCTAACCAAGGATCAAGAATTCCATATGTAGCAGTTTGTTGTTCCGCTCGCGTGATCGAAATATTTTGTGAAGAAGTATTTTCCCCAAAATCACAATTGAAATTCGTATTGGCATAATAACAATGTGCTCCGCCAGTAATCGAAACGAAACTCTTGCACGTACTAGTAAGGCCTTGATAAATTGGAACATGATGATCTGCTGGAGGTGTTACGCCGTCTGCACTACCCGAAAAAACTAATGCAGGAACTGAAACATTCGACGCAGCTGCAATTGCTGAAGGGTTCGTCTCTGCAGGAGCAAAGCCAATGACCGTTTCAATATTCGTATTATTGGCAGCTGCTAAAAAAGACGCTCCACCTCCCATGGAATGTCCAATAATGGCGGCTTTTTGTAAAATTTTTCCGTTAAAAATAGAACTCGCATTGGTGTTCAAAGCCAACATTTTATCGGATACTTGCTTTAAATCCGTTCCAAAATCGCCGTGACTAGGCCCTGGTATTAATCCTCCCTCTGTTCTTGGAAAAGCTAATATGTATCCTCTCGCAACATAATGTTGCCAGATGTTAGAATAGGCATCCCATGCCATCGCAAAACCATGTCCGAAGGTAATAACAGGAAATTGACCAGATGCAAGTGCCACATTATCTCCGGCTGTTGTCGCTGGATAGTAAATCTCCGTTTGTATTTGACGTCCTGAACCTCCACCGGAGCCAAATCCACCCGTTCGTGCTGGATCATTGAATGTTATCGTGGTATGACCAACTTGGAATTGCGCTAAAAAAAGATGCACAGTTGACAATAAAATTACCGAAAACAAAAATTTCATAGACATTTTTGATTAAATATATACTTAATTTTTGAATCAGGCCAAGACAGGTCTGGTAACCGATACTGAATTCATGTTTTTATCCAAACTTCTGTATTGTATGGCTTCGGCTAAATGGTGAGGTTTAATTCTATCAGAAGCATCTAAGTCAGCAATGGTTCGGGCCACCTTGATTATTCTGTCATAAGCCCTTGCAGACAGTCCTAGTTTTTCCATTGCAGTTTTTAAAATGGTGAGACAAACTTCGTCCAAATGACAATATTTTTCAACTTCCTTTTTACTCATTTGCGCATTGGCATGAATTCCCTCTCTGTTTCCGTATCGCTTTTTTTGAATTTCTCTCGCATTAACAACTCTTTTTCGAATTTCATCACTTTTCTCAGAGGGTATTTTAGCGGTTAATTCGTCAAATTTCACGGGGGTAACCTCCACGTGTAAATCGATTCTGTCCATTAAGGGCCCAGAAATCTTATTCAAATAACGCTGAACAAGCCCAGGAGCGCACACACACTCTTTTTCAGGATGGTTGAAATAACCACAGGGACAAGGATTCATAGCTGCGACTAACATAAATCCTGCAGGGTAGTCAATAGAAAATTTTGCTCGTGAAATATTCACATTTCTATCTTCTAAAGGTTGTCTTAAAACCTCGAGAACTTGGCGCTTATATTCGGGTAGTTCGTCTAAAAAAAGAACGCCATTATGTGCTAATGAAATTTCACCAGGTTGTGGATGGCTTCCCCCACCGATTAATCCTATATCTGAAATGGTATGATGAGGCTTTCTGAAAGGACGCGACTTTATAAGTCCGGCACATGATTTCATCTTTCCTGCGACGCTATGAATTGTGGTGGTTTCTAATGCTTCCGATAAAGTCATAGGTGGTAAAATCGTAGGTAATCGCTTCGCAAGCATGGATTTACCAGCACCGGGAGGTCCGATGAGCATTATGTTGTGTGATCCCGCCGCAGCTATTTCAAATGCCCTTTTAATCATAAGTTGACCTTTAACTTCCTCAAAATCTACTTTTGGAAGATTATCTTCTTCTGAACTGAATACATCTTTCTCGTGCTCACTTCGTTCAATTGCTCCGTTCTTCCCATTAAGAAAGTCCATAACTTGCTTAATTGAGCTTGCACCATAGACTTCTATTCCATCCACTACTGCGGCCTCTAAAGCATTTTCTTCAGGTAAGATTATCCCTTTAAATCCTTCCTTCTTTGCTTGAATGGCTATTGGTAAAACCCCTTTTGTCGGTTGTAAAGATCCATCTAAGGACAATTCTCCTATCATAATATAGTCAGTTAATTTCTGACATTCAACCTGAGCACTTACAGCTAAGATTCCAATAGCAATAGGTAAATCGTAGACAGATCCTTCTTTTCTGATGTCTGCTGGTGCCATATTTACCGTAATCTCTCTTCCGGGAAACTTTAAATCGTTATTTGCGAATGCAGCCTTGATGCGTTGCTGGCTTTCTTTTACAGCATTATCAGGAAGTCCAACAAGGTAAAAATTTATACCAATTCCTAAATTGACCTCTATGGTGATGGTAGCTGCATGAATTCCAAATACAGTGGACGAAAAAGTTTTTACTAGCATTTTGATTTATTTTTAATCTAATTTATGATTATTTATTAATCTTTCTGCTCTTGATTTTAAACAAAGTTTTTAGTATATTATTGAACCATTAAAGAATTAACTTGTAGATTTGAAAGTGAAATTTGTACTGCTTTTTATTTCTCTATTCATTGCGCTAAGTTGCTATTGTCAACATTGTAATTTCAATTATTATAACAAAAAAGGCGGACATTATTTGTTCTCTACGTATTTTCAAGACGACATGCGAACACCTAGAGATGGAGTTTGTGAAATCAGTGAAAATGGAAAAATCTACGAAAAGCGCATTTTTAATAATGGACTTTTAGTTGAAGAAGAACTCAATTTTTTCAATCAATATCAATCAGAGCAAAAGCGCGTTCGAACCAATATGAATCATAATCCGATTTTTGGAAACGAACTTGGAACACTAGAAGAATGGAATGAAAAAGGAATTTTGGTGAATCATTGGCGATTTTATTTAGACAAGGATAAACGCAGAAGAAGCATCATTTCCGAATATCACCACAATGGAACTTTACGCTTTCGAAAAGAATATGCATTTATTAACTTATCTGAAATTGATTCGTTTCATTTGAAAGAACATCCACCTCATACTGTTGATGCTTTCGGCTATACCGGTTTAATTGTTCCCTACGGTAAACACGAAGAATTTGATGAAAAAGGAAATCTCATTCGAGAAGAGAATTATAACACACTTTCTATTTATCGTCAAGATGCTATTCATTTATTAGATGGGGCTATTCGTGAATTTCATTCCAATGGTAAATTAAAATCTATGGGGACTTACAAAGAAGGAAACCTAGATAGTTCCTGGATCAGCTATCATTACAACGGACAAGTACGTGAAAAAGGAACGTATCGACATAATCTAAAGGTTGGTAATTGGGAAGTTTACAATGACAAGGGGCGTTTGATTCAATTGTCTATTCACGATGAAAATGCTATTAATCCATTTGCTCCAATTCAGGAAACAACATGGAATGATGCCGGAATTAAACTTGAGAAAAAATACATCGACAAAGAAAATCGACGAATTCTCACAAAATGGAATGAGAATGGGAAAACTTTGAGGCATGCCATTTATTCGAATGGAACCCAAAGCAATTGGAATAACCAAAACTATTTGCTTTTCGAGAAACTCTATTACGACAACCTCCAACTCAAATCAATTCTGAATAATTTACCAAATGCAGACACCAA
>VGMK01000064.1 GCA_016866375.1 Bacteroidota bacterium | reverse complement strand
TAGGAACTGGTTTTCGAACGAAACAAGACTTCAGTAAATATACAATACTGAAACCGGAAGGTCAAATTTTAGTAAAAGATTCAGAAAATAAAAATTAAAGGATATGAATACATATAATACCATCATGAGGTTTTTCTGGTTAACAGCTGCTATCCTAATTTTTATTGTTGTTACCGTGATGGGATTTATGGATGGTTTTTCAAAATGGGTATTTTATTACCTTTTTGTTCTAACCTCTCTCGGAATGTATTTCTTGAAAACATGGATGATGAAAAGGTTTGTTAATCACCAATCCTATTTGGAGGAACAAAAGCAAAAGAAGTTAAAAAATTAATTCGAGTATATTTTAATTTATCAAGAGATTAATGAGGACCTTATTTTTATTACACCTTTTATTAATTTCATCAGGATTTATGGCACAGCAATTTGCTAGTGGTTTAGTTTTTGATGAAAGGGGTTCTCCAATCCCAAATGCGAGAATTTTTATTAAAAATGATGCTAGTCAGCGTACAATTGCCGATCTCAACGGAAAATACCAGCTGTCATTGTTCCCTGGAGAGTATTTCCTTGTCGTAAGCTCTCCTGGTTTTGAAGATAGGGAGACTTACATTTCTATTGGCGGCATTGATGTTTCAAAAGACATTCAATTATTTCCCGCGAGGGCAAAGGACCTTGGTTCTGTTGAATTATCAGCAAAGAAGTATAATCCTGGGCGGGATATTATGCTCAAGGTGGTTGACAAAAGAGATCAAATGAATCTTTGGAATCACAAACATAAAGTGGATGTTTACATTAAAGCCACAGAGAAAATAGAACGTAAGGAAAAACAAGAAAATTCTAAAAGGGATGATGATCCATTGAATGGAGATGAAAAGCGGGATTGGACAGATAATATTAATTTAGTGGAGGTACAATTAAATCGCTCCTATGCCCCAACGAATAATGTCAAAGAGGTACGAAATGCGTATACGCTACGTGGTAAAGATAACTTTTTATACTACACTACAACGGTTAAATCCAATTTCAATTTCTTTGAAAACTTATTACAGCTCAACGATTTACATGAGAATCCTATAATGTCTCCAATTTCAGTTCCGGGCATTTTAAGTTATCGTTATAAATTAGAGGAAAAAATTGAACGCAACGGCCAAAAGGTTTCAAAAATTAAAATAATTCCTAGAAATATAGCAACGACAACACTCGAAGGTTACATTTATGTAATTGACAGTTTATGGCTGGTAGATAAGATTGAATTGACCTTGAACAAAGGAAATTTAAAGCGCTACGATTACTTTTCAATTGAGCAAACATTTTCTCATCCAGGTGATTCTCTTTGCTTATTAGAAAAGCAGGTATTTAAATACGGGGGAAATTTCGGAGGAGAAAAATCAAATTGCATCACTGAGGCTATTTTTAGTAATTATGACTTTGAAATTAATTTCAATAAAAAATTCTTCAACAGCGAATTAGCTGTGACAACAAAGGAAGCATACACCAAAGATTCTTCATTTTGGTCCGATAAACGCCAAGTAGTTTTGACCGAAGAAGAAGAGCGCTTTATATTAGCGAAAGATAGCCTGCGTGATGCACACAGTAGAAAAGAATACTTGGACTCTGTTGATGCTATTTTCAATAAGGTCACCGCTCTGAAGGTTCTTTGGTTTGGTGTAGATTACCGAAATCGGGCAGAAAAATACCAGTGGACAATTGGGTCTTTGGCAACGGTTTTGCAACCCATGTCTATCGGAGGACCACGCATAACGCCGAATTTTGATTTTTTTAAAAAGTGGAAAGATGAAAGGACACTCGATTCGTATACGCGAATTACCTATGGTATATTAAATAATGACCTTAAAGGAGATACCTGGTGGAAATATCGCTTCGACCCATTTCATCAGGGATTTTTTAGGTGGTCCCTTAATCACGATTTTGATGTTATTCGAGGATACGATGCAATCACCCAAATATATAAGCGGGACAATTTCATTGAGGCTACTAAAATGAGAACATCTTTTGAATATGAGTTATTCAATGGGTTTTATGTGGATTTCAGTACTGAATTTTCAGAACGCAGATCCTTGACAGGCCTCAACAAAGTGACTTTCTTTGATCAATGGATACCAAATACAGACTTTATGGATTTTCCTGCTTATCAGGCAATGGTTTCAGATATAACGTTATCCTATACTCCTAGGCAAAAATACATGAGAGAGCCTTATCGAAAAGTTGTTTTGGGATCGGCTTGGCCTAGTTTCTTCATCAATTACGAGCGTGGAATACCTTCTATCTTTGGGAGTGATATTGATCACGAGTATATTCAATTTGATATCCAACAAGCGTTCAAAATAGGGACCATAGGAACAACGAATTACAGATTTTCAATTGGAAAATTCTTGTCAACCCGAAACCTCTATGAACCTGACTTTAAATTTCAGCGGAGGAGTGATCCAATCTGGTTTTCAAATCCCTTGTATTCCTTTCAAGGTCTTGATACCTTGCTCAGAACCACCGATTACTCGACGGAAATTCACCTAGTACATCATGATAACAGTGCCCTGATTAATAAAATACCATTCATGAAAAAAACAAGATTGGGGCTGGTTCTGGGTGCAGGAGCCTTGTATGTTAAGGAGTATAATTGGTTCCATTTTGAAACCCTGGCTGGTCTTGAAAGAAGTTTCAAAATTTCGAGAAGAAGATTGAGGGTTGGTTTGTACGGAGTTCTATCTTCAGGAAATAAAATGCCCTTTAGCGCAGATTACAAAATATCATTTGCGATACTCAACGACAGAAGTATGAAATGGAATTTTTAAGTTGCTTTTTCTTTCTTCGGGAAATAGACTTTTTGGCGAATCAAAAGCATAAATACACCGATAGAAATACATGCGTCTGCTAAGTTCCAAATAGCCGGAAAAACCTCGCTTCCTCCCACAAGGGGTACCCAATCAGGCCAAGTCATATCAAATTGAAACATGTCTACAACACTGCCTAACAAAAATCCATGGTGTCTAACTTCTATATTTTCAGCAAAGTCACCACATTTTGCAAAATTACCCGTTCCCTCCATCCAGTTGTATTGATGGCATGGATCAAAAGGATATAAATAATCATGAAACATAGAATCTAATAAATTTCCTGTAGCACCAGTTAATATTAATGATATGGCAATAAGGTACTCCGTTTTTACTCCCTTTCGTGCTTCGCGAATTATATAATAAGCTATAAAGAATACCGCAACAAGTCTAAAAATACTTAAGGCTAATTTGTGCCATATAGCTGTCCCGAATGTGGTCCCAAAGGCCATTCCTTGATTTTCTGAGTATCGTAATTTAAACCACTCTCCAAGGATGTTGCATTGATCCCATGGTAAAAAGTTTGATTTTATGTAGAGCTTTAGCGTTTGGTCGGCGATGAGTAGAGTAAGAATGACAATCCCAACAATTGTAAGTTGTTTTTTCACCTATCTTTGCGCATTTTTAGCGGCTATACTCATAGTTGCATGAGGCACTAATCTTAATCTTTCTTTTGGTATAAGCGTCCCGTTTACTCTACAAATGCCGTAGGTTTTATTTTCGATTCTTATCAGTGCAGCCTGAAGATTTTGAATAAATTTTTCCTGGCGAGCAGCTAGTTGTGCAACCTCCTCTCGCGAGAGCGTCTCTGAACCATCTTCCATCATGTTGAAAGTCCTTCCTGTATCATCTGTTCCATGATCATCAGTGTGCGACAATGAACCTATCAACAAATTATAGTCGTCTCTTGCCTCTTTTAACTTGCTAAGAATTAATTCTTTAAACTCCTCTAATTCGGCATCTGAGTACCTATTTTTTTCAGTCGACATCGCGATTTATTGCGTATGCAAATATATGATTTTTGGAACAGTATTTTCCTTTTAATCAAAATTAAATAGAAAAGCGCACTTTTTATTATTCACAATTACCTTATTTTTTATCCATAATCTCTAATTTCGTTCTATGATTCGATTATTCTTGATGAATCGGGTAGGTGTACTATTTCTGTTACCCTTTGTAGTGGCATTGTTTCAATATTTACATTGGATTTCAGGTAATATGTCAAGTGGTGTTGCTGATTTTGGTTTTTGGGGGGAATTCCAAATTTCACAGCCGATTTCTTATATTTTGTCAAGTATCTTTCTTGTGATTAATGCAGTGACTCTTAATTACGTATACAATAGTTACGAATTTTTAGACAGAAATTCCTACCTCACCTCCCTGTTGTACATTGTTGCTATGAGTTTTTACGATGCATTTTATCAGTTCAATTATGTTATTTGTATTCACTTCTTGTTCTGTATAATGCTCGTTCAATTTTTTGAGATCAGACGCCAACCAGATGCACGCAAATACTGGTTCAACGCTTTTCTTTTCATTGGAATTGCTTCTACCTTGCAACCATTATTACTTTTCTTTTACCCGTTTTTTATAATCTCGATTTTAATATTTCGTACTTTTTCCGTAAGAGAATTTATCTTTTCTTTTTTAGGGTTTTTAATCCCTTTTTTTTACTGTTTCACTTATTTGTGGTGGTTCAATATTGAGCAAAAAATTGCGTTTGATCGATTTACGTTTGAATCCAATTTTAAAGATCTTCTTTGGGTACTTTTGGCTTATTTTGTGATGATTGTTGTTTCATATTTGAACATACGCTTAAGGTCACAAAAATTTTCGGTAAGATTAAAAAAACAAATACTCGCCCTTTGGTTATACGTTCTCATCGGATTAGTTATCGGAATTATGAATTATTTTTGGAGAAATGAACTCAACGATTTCAGCCTCACTATTTTGTTCTTGACATGTTTATTAACATATAGTTTTCTCCACAAGACATATGGCCTTTTAGCTTCGGGAGTCCTGTATTTCTGTTTGGTTTATTCAATGTTGAAATTTTTCATTTAGTCCTTGTTTTTTCAGTTTTATTTGTGTTTAATTTTGAATAAATTTTAGTTATGAAATTTGGAGTAATTTCCTTTCCAGGTTCGAATTGTGATCAGGATATGATTTATATCTTGCGAGACATTTTAGGGCAATGTGTCGTGTCTCTCTGGCATAAGGATACTAATTTAAAAGGTGCAGACATAGTCGTGTTGCCTGGAGGTTTTTCATACGGTGACTATCTTCGTTCCGGATCTTTAGCGAAATTTTCTCCTATCATGAATGAAGTCATTAGTCATTCCAAGAGGGGAGGGTTCGTTCTTGGAATTTGTAATGGTTTTCAAATACTAACAGAGTCTGGACTCCTTGACGGTGCACTATTGCACAACAACAATCAACGATTTATATGTAAGAATGTCTGGTTAAAGCCGATTTCAAAAAACTCTGCTCTTACCAGGGGATTGTCTGCAACGGCAAATTATAAAATCCCAATTGCGCATGGTGAAGGTAGGTATTTTGCTCCTGAAAAGGTACTTCGTGAACTTGAGGAAAATGAACAAGTTTTGTTCAGATATGTTGACAGGGAGGGTGTTTCGTCCCTTGAAGCGAATCCTAATGGGTCGCTCAATAATATTGCAGGGATAACCAATAAGAATAGAAATGTTTTCGGAATGATGCCCCATCCTGAAAGAGCTGCTGACATCAATCTGAATAATACAGACGGGTTATCTATTTTTGAATCAATTTTAGCGCACTGTTAATGAGAATTTTATTACTAGGATCAGGAGGAAGGGAGCATGCTTTTGCATGGAAAATAGCGCAGAGCTCAATGTTGGATGAGTTATTTATCGCTCCTGGAAATGCCGGAACAAGGAATCACGGTAAAAACCTTTCCTTTTCCCCCTCAGATTTTAATGCCGTTAGAAAAAATGTAATCGAATTAAATATAGATATGGTTGTTGTAGGTCCGGAGGAACCACTTGTATTAGGTATCTACGATTACTTTCTTCGCGACCCTGAATTGTGTAAAATACCGGTAATTGGACCCAGTAAATTAGGTGCTCAATTAGAGGGTAGTAAGGATTTTGCAAAGCAATTTATGCATAGACACAACATACCAACAGCAAAATATGCAACTTTTACACAGGACTCGTTAGAAGATGGATTAAAATTTTTAGCCAACATGAAAGGGCCATACGTTCTAAAAGCGGACGGACTGGCGGCCGGAAAGGGCGTTTTGATAATACAAGATTTAGAGGAAGCTCAAGCTGAATTAACGAGTATGCTCTCTCATGCGAAATTTGGCGAAGCAAGTCAAAAAGTTATTATCGAACAATTTTTAACGGGTATTGAGTTAAGCGTTTTTGTTATAACCGATGGTGACTCTTTCAAATTACTTCCTGAGGCAAAAGATTATAAGAGAATCGGTGAGGGAGACACTGGACTAAATACTGGTGGGATGGGAGCAATTTCTCCAGTTCCTTTTGCTGACGCTGCCTTTATGGATAAAGTGCATAATAGAATCATTGTCCCTACGGTAAAAGGATTGAAACAAGAAGTAATTCCCTACAAAGGCTTTATTTTCTTTGGACTTATAAATGTCAAAGGGGATCCTTATGTCATTGAGTACAATTGCCGTATGGGAGATCCTGAAACAGAGGTTGTAATTCCTCGATTAAAATCAGACATTTTAGATTTATTTGAAGGAGTAGCGACCAATACGCTCTCTGAACGAGATATTGAATTCTATGATAAAAGCGCCGCAACCGTTATGATGGTCTCTGGTGGCTACCCAGAGAACTATGAAAAAGGAAAACCCATTTACGGACTAAATGCTGTTATTGAAAGTATGGTATTTCATGCAGGAACTGCCTCAGACGGCCCTTCAGTTCTCACTGCGGGAGGCCGTGTACTTTCAGTCACTTCATATGGACGCAATCTCGATGCCGCACTCGAAAAAACATACGATTCTATTTCAAAAATTAGCTTTGAAGGAGCATACTTTAGAAAAGATTTAGGATTTGATGTCCTCTGAAATGGAAGACTATATATTTTATTTTATTCTCTTATCGCTTTTTGCATCCGCATTTTTTTCAGGAATGGAATTGGCTTATCTCTCTTCAAATCGACTAAAAATTGAGTTGCAAATTCAAAAAAAGGGATTTCGTTCCGTTCTACTCAAGATACTGTATAAAAAAGAATCCACAATCATTGCGATGATTTTACTCGGTAATAACGTAGCGCTTGTGATTTACGGAATTTCAATGGCTGAGGTTTTAAATCCTATTTTAGCAGGTTGGGGAGTACAAAGTGAATTTTGGATATTATTGAATCAAACAATACTTTCTACAGTCTTGGTTTTGGTTACCGCAGAATTTTTACCAAAAGCGATTGTACAATTAAATCCAAATTGGTTTTTAAGTATCGGGTTAATTCCCCTTTTCTGTTGTTATGTCATTATGTTTTTACCAACTCAAATTATTGTGTTGTTAACGAATTCGCTTTTAGTCTTTGGTGGCAGAGAGAGTAAAATGAAAGAAAAAGTGTTTTCAAAGGTGGATTTGGAATATTACGTGAAGGATATCTCCTCACGCATTAAGTCTGGAGAAAAACATGGGAACGAGATGTTTATTTTGAAAAATGCTTTGGAATTTTCGAGGATTAAAGCGCGAGATTGTATGATTCCAAGGACTGAAATTATTGCGGTTGAATTAGAGGAATCTGTAGATTTGGTGAAGAAACTTTTTATTGAAAAAGGCTTATCGAAAATTATTGTTTTTCGTGAAGATATTGACAACATTATCGGGTATGTTCACAGTTTCGACTTTTTTCAGAGTCCAGAGAGGTTAGGCCAAATTTTAAAGCCTATCAGCTTCGTACCAACGGTAATTTCTGGAAAGGAACTTTTGGAAAAATTTAATAAACAAGCAGGTAATTTTGCCGTTGTTACAGACGAATATGGAGGTACTGCCGGAATCGTTACGCTTGAAGATGTCATTGAGGAAATTTTTGGTGAAATTGTGGATGAATACGACAAACTTGAGCTGACGGAACAACTGGTCAGTGATAACGAATTTTTATTTTCTGCACGAATTGAAATTGATTACTTAAATGAAACGTACGGATTGAATATACCAGAGTCAGAAGACTATGATACCCTTGCAGGATTTATTCTATACACACTTGCTTACATTCCAAAATCGAATGAGCAGCTTGATGTTAATCGGCTATCCTTAATTATTGAAGAGGTCAGCGATAGAAAAATTAAATTGGTCCGTATAAGAAAGAATTGATTTGAAACTACCAGCTATTTTTATTATTGTTTTTTTTGGATTTCGCGCAACTGCACAACAAGTTTCGCAATTACCCGATGAGTTGAGTGAGGTATCCGGAATTGAGCTCTTTCGCGACAGCATATTTTTTGCAATCAACGATGGGGGGAATAAAAGCGAAGTTTATGTTATTTCTAAACATATGAAGTTAATCAAAAAGGTAGAAGTGCAGGAGGTCAAGAATCACGACTGGGAAGCACTGGCATTAGACAATGAATACCTATATATCGGAGATATTGGAAACAACTTAAATAAAAGAAAAAATCTTCAAATTCATAGGATACCAGTAAAAGGCTTACTCGAAAAAACTAAAGTAAGAGCAGAAACAATGGAAATTGAATATTCTGAACAGAAGGATTTCCCACCCATTACAAGTCAATTATATTTTGATGCCGAGGCAATGACCTCACACAATGGAAAATTGTGGATTTTTACAAAAAATAGAACAAAGCCATTTGATGGTAAATCCTTTGTCTATGAAATTAAGTTTATTCCCGGTGTAAAAAAAACACTCTCAAAGTCTTTTGAATTGGTAGCTGGAAAAAACGATTGGCTCTTAGACTCTTTTACCGGGGCGGAATCATTCAAAGAATATCTGTACTTACTCACCTACTCGCAAATCATTCGCTACAAGTGGAAAGGAAATACATTGCAAAAAATAGATGCCAATTCACTTCCTGGATATGCGCAAACGGAGGCAATTACAGTCAACACCAAAGGCCAAATCTTCATTGCAAATGAGGCAAATAAATGGTTGGGCAAACAAAAGATCCGACAGTATCAATGGAACAAGTAATTTATTTAGAAAATTTTGATGCCGTAATTTTCGATATGGATGGTGTACTCATAGATTCTGAGCCACTTTGGAAAATTGCAATGGAAGAAGTCTTTGGAGGCTTTGGGTCACAACTAACCAAACGGGATTTTGAAAAAACTGTGGGCTTGAGAATTGATGAAGTAATCCGTTTTTGGAATAAAAATGAAAATTGGAATCTTCCCGACATTGGAGAGGTAGCAGAAAAAATTGTAAACAGAGTGATTGAACTTATTGAGAGAAAGCCGCAAGCACTTCCGGGTGTACTTGAACTATTGATATTTTTGAAAGAAAAAAAAGTAAAAATAGGTTTAGCTACTTCTTCTTCAACTAAATTAATCGAGGCAGTTTTGAGGAGTTTGAAAATTGTTAATTATTTCGATTTTATCCATTCTGCGGAATTTGAAGAATACGGAAAGCCACATCCTGCGGTGTATATTCATGTGGCAAACTCACTTCAAGTACTTCCTCATCGCTGTTTAGTGGTTGAGGATTCTTTCAATGGAATCATTGCCGGTTTAGCAGCTAAAATGAAAGTAGTAGCAATTCCTGAGAAGACGCATGAACCTAACCCCAAATTAACCTTGGCCGATTTTATTTTTGACGATTTAGTGCGTTTAAAAACCCACTTAAACTAGATGCCATTCAAAGAAGTAAGAATTGGTAAGAAGTCGAATGTGAAGGATATTTTAGCATTTATATTTATTAATCCTTTTGTTTTTTGTCTAGGTTTCGTTTGTAACTTTGTTACATGTCAGAGGAGGAATCATTCGACTATCGCGAACATGCTTCACAGCCCGGAGATCAAGAGCTGGATAAGGTCCTGCGACCCAAAACTTTGAAAGACTTTGCCGGTCAACCGACTATTGTCGAAAATCTTGAAATTTTTGTTCAAGCCGCTAAG
>VGMK01000063.1 GCA_016866375.1 Bacteroidota bacterium | reverse complement strand
AAGATGTTATTACCATTGCCTAGCATTGTAAAGAAACATTTAATGTCTGTAAATTTAATCTTATATCCTTCGGGGCTTATGTACACTGAGTCTAATTTTAGTTCCTCATTTCCGTTCCCCCCATAAAGGGCTAAAAGATCAATTTCAAGGTAATTTTTATTATCCTCCACATGATTTTTTTTCTTGCAAGAAATGAAACACATGAGTGATAAAATGGCAACGAAAACGTAAAGTCTCATGTAAACAAAATTAATTCAAAACTTATTTATTTCCTAACTTTAACAAATGAGTTCTTTAAATGATCACTGTCAGCAAAAAAATAAACCACTGTTGATTTACAGTGCCTCTGCAGGAAGCGGAAAAACATTTCGATTGGTGTTAACTTACCTCGAAATTCTACTTCAATCTCACAATCAGCCAAAAAAATTCAAATCTATTGTAGCAATGACTTTTACGAACAAAGCTGCACTTGAAATGAAAAATAGAATAATTGATGGGCTCTATCAACTGGCCGTCAGTAGCAAAGAGGCAAAATATTTAGAAAAAAAATTAGTTGAATTATTGGGCATCACGCCAGAGGAATTAAAGAAGCGCGCGATTTTGGCATTCAGAGAAATCCTTCATAATTATTCAGATTTTCAGGTATCAACAATTGATAAATTCAATTTGAAATTGATTAGATCCTTTGCGCGGGATTTAGACATCTCAGGAGAATTTAATGTGGTTTTAAATGAAAAAGAGCTATTAGAGCAGGTTATTGACTCCATGTTATCAAGAGTTGGCCTGCCTGATGAAACTAAGCTAACTGATCTCGTATATTTCTACTCACTTTCAAATTTAGACGAAGGAGAAAAGTGGAATTTTAGAGATAAGCTCATTGAATTTTCTGCGATAATAGGCAATGAAAAATATCGTCTGTTGATCGAAAAATTGAGGGTTTACGATTTTTCTAAAGAGAATTTTCATCATATATTGAAAGAAATAAAAAAGATGGATGAAGACATGGTTAAAATATGTCACGAGGCCTTTTCTTTTTTTTCAACGCTCAATCCTGACCCATCGACAATACCTGGTAAAAGTAAATCTTATACAGACTTCGAACTGCTCGGCACAATCGATCGCTTCCCTAAATTTGATCAAAAAAAGGGTAGCTTTTTGGGGAAATCCATTATCAACGGTTGTGTAAAAAATGAAACCGAAACAACTTTCGATTTACAGCTATCTCGATCAATTTTAAACTTAAATGAGGTTTATCTTGAACAGTTGCCACGCTACATCTTATTGACGAAATTCAAAGAGAACTTTTTTAACATGGCGCTTCTCAGTGAAATTTCCACCTCCTTAGAACGACTAAAAAAAGAGGAACAATTAATAAGAATTTCTGACTTTAACGTATTAATTGGCTCACTCGTACAGGGAGAGGATGCCCCATACATATATGAAAGACTGGGTTCGAGGTTACGGCATTTCCTCTTAGACGAATTTCAAGACACTTCAAGGTTACAATGGATGAACTTAATTCCCCTTCTTCATGAAGCAATTAGCTCGGGAAATAAGAATTTAATAGTAGGCGATCCAAAGCAATCGATTTATCGATTTAACAATGGTCGGGCTGAACAGTTTGTGGCCCTACCGGGTTTATTCAATCCCGAATTGGACCCAAAAATCGAATTGAAATCAGCATTTTTTAAGAAAATGGGTGCAGTTAACCACCTGGAAGATAATCACAGATCTGCCAAAGCAATCGTTCAATTCAATAACGACCTTTTTGAAATTATTACACGGGATTTAGATGTAAAATTTTCATCTTTCTATTCGAGTTACAAACAAAATACGAAATCCGAAGATACCGGATATGTCGAAGTATTTTCCTATAAAAATGAACTGACTGACGACGAGTTATTTTTGAACATCAAGCAGAAAATTGATGAGTGTTTGTCAGATGGATTCAAATTAGGAGATATCGCTATTTTGACTGAAAAAAATAAACAGGGGAATAATATTGCAAATTTTTTAACAAATATCGGCTATCCTGTTGTTTCCTCAGATTCATTGCTTGTACAATACCATATAAAAATTAAATTGTTAGTCTCTTATTTGAAAAGAAGGGTCCAACCAACGAATGATACCGAGGCAAAACGTTTTGCAGAAATATACTTGAGGTTAAAATTTCCAGAGGACCACTTGGCCATTTATCTTTCCTTTTTTGATAAGGAAATTATTATTAAAAATAAGACTACCTATATTTTTAACGACTCCAAATTTATCGAAACATATTTCGGTACCTACGGTTCATTTTTCTTTTCATACGATGATTTATATCAGTTGGGAACAAAAGTTTTAAAGTTATTTGAATGGTGCGAAGAAAAGGATCCCTACCTTCATCAATTTTTAGATTTTATCTATGAATTTCAACTCACTCAAAATTCAGATATCCGATTTTTCCTGAAATACTATGAACAAAAACGTGAAAAGTTGGCTTTGGTATTACCGGACTCCGAGAAGGCAATAAAAATAATGTCCATCCATAAATCCAAAGGCTTGGAATTTCCAGTGGTCATTTTGCCAAATATAAATTTCAATACATCGATTAAGCCAGGAAGTAAATTTCTAGTCCAAATTGAGGATAAAATACTTTACACTACCCTTTCAAAAGAGTCACCAAACAAAGCCCTCAGGGATTGTGCTCTAGAGGAATTAGGCTTGATTTCCTTGGATAAAATAAACTTACTTTATGTTGCCTTGACCCGCGCAGAATATAGGATTTACGCATTCAATGAGCAAAGTGGCGATAATTTAGGAAAAAAATTAAATGCTTACTTTGGACAACTGCCTTCAATTAATGAGGAGAGTACTTACTTTAAACTCACTTATGGATTAAAAGAAAGTCATTCAGGGAATGGCGGAAGATCGCAGTCAGAGATCTTATTTTTTCACCCTGAGCCGTCGCGCGATACACTATGGTTCCCAGATATCGCTTTAACCAAGATTGAAGGCGAGGCAGAGTCCAATGAAATTTTATATGGCCGGGCATTTCATAAATTGGTTGAACACATTAACCAACACGACAATGTTCAAGACATATTACAAAGGTTGGTTAAAACTGGAGAAATTGATAGTTTTTATTTTGAACGCTTAGTTAAGGATGCAAATACGTTTGTTGAGAAGGCCGGTCAGATCAAATTATTTGACGGAATTATTGATACAATCAGCGAACGCAATATTATTGCAGGGGAAAACCAACTTATTCGACCAGACAAAATATGGGTGAAAGCTTCGCACGTGGATGTTGTCGAGGTAAAAACAGGTCTTGCCTCAGCGAACCACTTGGCTCAACTAGCTACCTACTCTGAGGCACTCTTTCACATTTTTTCGAAACCAATAAACAGCTATTTATATTACGTGAATTCAGGGGAATTTACAAAACTTTAGAGCACACTCTTCAGTTCAATTGATCTTTTCAACAGTGTGTAGATGATTGGGTGGGGTAAATCTCTGGTTGATGAAATTTGGGGACAGAATGAACACGCAAGAAAAAAAGGATGATTTGTAAGCCTGATAATCTCAGGGTCATCAAATTGATTTATCGCATCCACTGATACAGAAATTTCGCTCAATTGTGCCAACAACTTCGGATAAAAACTAAACCTTGACGACGTTAGCTCGACATCATTAAAATTTTCATAAATTTTTTGAAACTCTTTTGTTTTGGGATAAATTTTCACACGTTCAAAATTAGAACCCGCGACCAAATTTTCCGAAATTAATTTTTCGCCGAGTACATTTAGCTGATGGATATTAATCATGTATTCGATAAAAATTTTGTACGCATCCCCTGTGATTAATAATGGGATTTTTTCTTCTAAAAATATTCTGAAAATACCATTTAAAAAGAAAACATTTTGGAAAGGCCCAGGAGCGATCCAAATTGCATCAAACTGCTGGAAATAGATTTGTTTGTATTTAACGGCCTCGTTAATTTTTATCCAGTAATAATTAATCTCAATGTCTAGGAATTCTGCACATTGATCGATTGAAAGATTCGTGGCATGATGTGAATTGTACGTGAAATTATAGTCTCCTATTATCGCTATTTTTAACGCATCGCCCATATGTCAGCGAGTGAACTACCGTTTGAACCAACCCTTGAACTTACAATTGTTCAAGGTTAAACTCAATAAGCCTTGGTTAGGATCTTCTCGAAATACAGTTACACTAAATACACACTCAAATATGGTATAATCTCCTGTATTGTCCGAGGCTTGTTTCAAGGTAGTGATTGTTGCAAAACCAGGTTGATCGTCAGTTGATGTTTCCCATTTATCTCCGTTAACATCCCAATACTCAACTTGTACACCTGGAGATGAATTTGGCATGTCCTCAATGTCTTTAAGGGGTAAAACATCGCCTGAATTTACCAAATGAAAATCATTGAACATATCAAGTGTTGGGGTGATAGCAACTCCCGCGTCCCATTGTTGCGGTCCAAAGGTGAGCTTCACTTTTTGTGGATATTGAAAAGATGAGATTTCAGCGGTGTAAAGAACGGTTGATAGATTTGGTGAGGGATTACCATAAACTAGGTTAGAACTGTAACAATTATAACCCTTTATATTCTGCATGTACTCAGTCTCTGTACCATTTATGAAACCCGAAAATTGGCAATTCAAGTCTACATTGTTCGTTGGAGGAGGAATTACCTCTGGTTTTATGCATGCACTTAATGCCGTTAATAAAAACCCCGCTAATAATATCTTTGATAAAAATCTCATTTTGATACTGTTTAATTAACAAATATAATTGATAAACGAATAAATTCCAAAAAGATGCCTCTACTTTGTAAGTTTAAGGTAGTGATTCCATACAGATTCATCGGTTTTCTGATATCCTGATTCCATCAATCCATACCATTCCTTCTTCAGATCCTGAGGTTTTTTTCTTCCAATAAAGCATTCAATATGCTCTGAACACCAGTCCTGTTGCTTTAAATCACTAAAATCGTTAAAGCTACAAGAATTTAATTTTATCCAAATCCCCCGGATGAGCTGATCTTCTTTTTTTACGACGTGAATGAGTTTCGGGGCTTTTATGAATAGAAAGTGGGTATTCGCTATGATTTTTTCAAAAATTGTTTTGCTAAATAGCTCTACGATCTCTCTTGCTTTAACAGGCTTTTCCAGATTTAATTTTAACCATTCTTCCGCATGTAAATTATTTACAATTAAAAATGCTTTGAACTCGCCCTCGAAGAGATGTAATTCGTCATCACTCAAGCACCTGTAATGATTCATGGATTATTGGCTAATTTTTTTAACCTGAAAAGAAATGTCCAATACCTCAGTTACCTCCTTATCCGTGACGGCTTGCTCAAGGATGTAGGTATATTTCCCAATGAACGGCACTTTCCCTCGTTTTATTAAGTATTTATTTTCAATAATAGAGCCTGTTTTATGGCCAATCCAAGAGCCGTTCGGATTTGCAATTGGTATTTCGTGTCGTTCTCGATGCGTAGGACCGAACGGAGGTATTTCTTCAACATAAATCCAAAGATTACTGTACTTGTAGTCCGTTGTATTTCGTATAGTTATGAAAAAATCATAAACACTTGAAGTGTCGGATAAATCTAATTCAAAACTTGGTTTGACTTTTTGATCCCATTTATTATCTGAGAAAGAATAGGCCCCGACAGGGATTTCCTCATTCTGACATCCATAGAAAAATATACATAAACCGATAAGTATTCCAAACGCTTTCATGAGGGATTTGATTTCTGACTGAAATTGTTTTTCTTTTTATTTCTATTCTTATTATAAGGTTTTTTGCTGAAAGATTTCTCAAACCTATTTAAACTATCCTGTCCTACAACATTTGAATAGCCAATTTCAACCTCTTTTATTTCTTTTTCAATAAAATCATTCAAATCTTTCGGGTTTTTCCCTTCTTTGTTCAATTTTAAAATTTCCTTAACACGCTCAGGTGTGATGGCGATTAACCCCATTTCACCTTTGTAACCATACCACATCAGCCCCTTAAAGACGTCCGTTTTAAAGTGGAAAGCTTCACCTTTCTCAGTTTTAAGTTTTCCTTCATTTTTTGGGAAAGACTTAAGAGCATCCAAATAACTGTCTAACTCGTAATTCAAACAACACTTCAATTTTCCGCATTGACCAGCAAGTTTTTGTGGATTCAAAGACAATTGTTGGTAGCGCGCCGCTGATGTAGAGACAGATCTGAAATCAGTCAACCAATTTGTGCAACAAAGTTCCCTTCCACAAGAACCAATTCCACCAAGCCGAGAGGCCTCTTGTCTTGAACCAATTTGACGCATTTCAATTCTCACCCTGAAATCATCCGCCATGTCTTTTATCAATTGTCGGAAATCTACTCTTCCCTCTGCAGTGTAATAGAAAGTTGCTTTTGATAAATCTCCTTGGTATTCTACATCGGAAATTTTCATATCCAAATTTAAATTTAGCGCCAAAGTCCTCGATTTGTACATAAGTTCTTTCTCCAAGGATCTTCCTTTAATCCACTTATCAATTTCTTCTTGATTTGCAATTCGTAATAGTTTTTTGATTTCAAGTGGTTTAAGATTTGGTGATTTTTTCTTGACTTGAATACGAGCGAGCTCCCCTGTGACGGAAACAACACCTACATCATATCCTGGGTTTGTTTCAACAAGAACCACATCCCCTGGGTAAAGAGCCAATTGTGCAACATTTCTGAAAAAGTTTTTTCTTGAGTTTTTAAACCGTACCTCAACGATATCATATGGTTGGTAACCGGTCGGCAGCTCTAAATTCGCTAGCCAATCGTAAACCTCTAACTTGTCACACCCGCCACTGCTGCATGTCCCGTTATTTTTACAACCTTTCGGTGCTCCATCCAGTCCGGTACTGCAATTTTCACATCCCATTTTTTATTGAATTTTTTTGTAAATTTAATGAAATTTCCCGTAATAGTCAGCTAGCCTAAATGTATGTATCGCATGGTTTGGAAGCACAGTTGTGTGAACAAAATTTTAGTATTTGCATTCCTGTCTAAATGATAATATGAATCATCAAACAAGGAAATAAACTCTCGAATATTCCCCCCTGTAATGTAAGGAGCGAAATTCTTCAGAAAAACTTTTTCGTCAACCGAAGCACTAATCATATCTTCCCCCATATAATTTTGAAGTAAACTCTGACGGAACATGTGAAGTGCATACTGAATAAACAATTTTTGTGTCTCTTTGCCATCTTGAGAAAGTTCTTCCGCCCATACCAACATTTCAATCACATCTTTTTTGTAACATACGCGCATCAGCTGAATAAATCGTTCACGATGTAATTGTTTATGACCAGCATCTTCGGCAAGCCCTCTTGCTTTAATGAAATTTCCTTCGGCAAATGCGGCAATGGATGCTGATTGAGCATTGTTTTTAGAAAATTGAGTTTTTAGCATTGAACTGAGTTCCTCTAAATCGATGCGAGGTACAAGGAATTTTTGGGTACGGCTTTGAATGGTCACTAAAAGATTTTCAGGAGATTCTGCAACAAGAATAAACAATGTGTTTCCCGGAGGTTCCTCCAATATTTTTAGAAGTTTATTGGAGCACTGCTCATTCATTTCATCGGGAAGCCAAATTAACATAACCTTGAAGCCCCCCTCAAATGACTTTAAGCTTAATTTTCGCAAAATTTCTTTGCTTTCTTCCACCGAAATAATGGGTTTTCTTCCTTTGGGGTCGATGCGATTTGTCCACTCAAATAAATCAAAATACGGATTTTCAGAGACCTGTTTACGCCAATCTGAGAGAAATAAATCCGAAGTTTTTCCAATGGACTGTACCACAGGAAAACTAAAATGAAGGTCTGGATGTTGCAAGTCCTGAACTTTTTTACATGCGGAACAAACCCCGCAACTGTCCGATTCGTTTCTATCTTCGCAAAATAAATATTGAACAAAGGCCAAGGCCAGAGGAAGTGGACCATACCCAGGGTCACCATAGAAAAGTTGAGCATGACTTATTTTCCCACTTTGAACTTGTTGGATGAGTAAGTTCTTCAAATGGTGTTGGCCGATAACTGACGAAAATTGCACCCTCAAAAGTACACTTTTTCCCGGGAAGGGGAAGGACGCTTATTCTTTTCCTTTTATAACAATGACAATTTCACCCCTGACCTGATTCTCTTCGAAAAAAGCACTTAATTCCCCCAGATTACCGCGGTGAAATGTTTCAAATTTCTTACTTATTTCGCGAACAACACAAACTTCGCGGTGAAGTTCAAAAACACTCTTCATCTGTTCCAAACACTTTTTCAATCGATGTGGGGATTCGTACATGACGATTGTTCTTTCTTCTTCCGAAAGTCGCTTTAAAATTGCCATTCTCCCTTTTTTGTGCGGAAGAAATCCTTCAAAAACAAAACGATCACAAGGAAAACCACT
The DNA here is from genome assembly GCA_016866375.1 of Bacteroidota bacterium. Taxonomy (GTDB): domain Bacteria; phylum Bacteroidota; class Bacteroidia; order Flavobacteriales_D; family Crocinitomicaceae; genus UBA952. Next base: position 1,770 of record VGMK01000063.1, on the reverse strand, counting down.
TCCAACCAATGCCGGTATAAGGGCTGTTGGGCCTGGTAAACATTCAATATCAATTCCTTGTTTGAGACATTCTCTTACCAAAAGAAATCCAGGGTCTGAGATTCCAGGTGTTCCTGCATCTGAAACCAAAACTGTCACATTATTTTGAGCAATCAGCTCAATTGATTTTAATAACGTTCTGTGTTCATTGTGAGTATGAAACGAAAAGATTTTTTTTTGGATTTCGTAGTGATCGAGTAATTTTTTTGTCACACGCGTATCTTCAGCAAAAATACAGTCGCATAATTGCAATAAGCGCAGTGCACGAAACGTTAAATCTTCGAGATTGCCAATTGGCGTTGGTACGAGAATTAATTTTCCCATTTATCCAAAAACATTACGAACAACCTCCTCAATTTTCCCACAACAAATCACTTGAATTTGACGATTTTTCTCCATTTTTTCTTTTCCCTGTCTCGAAACAATGATTTTTTCATACCCCAATTTTTCTGCCTCTGCCACCCTACTCTGCAAACGCTGAACTTGTCTTAGTTCTCCTGAAAGGCCTATTTCTGCGGCAAAAGCTATTGTTTTTGGAATTGCTAAATCAGCATTTGAAGATAAAACTGCCATGGCAACCGCTAAATCTGTGGCAGGATCATCAACTTTAATTCCTCCTGCAATGTTCAGGAACACATCTTTGGAAGCCAATTTAAAACCACATCTTTTCTCAAGCACCGCAAGGAGCATATTCAATCGCTTGGCGTCAAACCCTGTTGAGGATCGTTGAGGTGTGCCATAGGCAGCAGATGATACCAATGCTTGAACTTCGATTTGAAGAGGTCTTAAGCCTTCAACAGTCGAAGCAATTGCAATTCCACTTAATTGTTGGTTATCCTGATTGATGAGCAATTCTGATGGATTTGCAACAGCCCGTAAACCTACACCCAACATTTCGTAAATTCCCAGCTCATTTGTTGATCCAAAACGATTTTTAGTAGTGCGCAGTAAACGGTACAAGTGATTTCTATCCCCTTCAAATTGCAGCACAGTATCCACCATGTGCTCTAATACTTTAGGTCCTGCTATCGAACCATCTTTTGTTATATGACCGATGAGAAAAACCGGTGTCCCTGTTTGTTTTGCAAAACGCAGCAATTGCGCAGTGCACTCCCTAACTTGAGAGATACTTCCGGGAGCACTTTCAAGATTACCATCAAATAAGGTTTGAATGGAATCTATTACCAAAAGTTCAGGTTTAATCTCCTGAGCAAAATTAAGAATGGTTTGAAGATTTGTCTCGGGCAACAAGTAACAGTCTTGATTTTTGATCCCAATTCGGTCGGCACGCATTCGGATTTGCTTATCACTTTCTTCCCCGGAAACATATAGAACTTTGCGTTTTTCGGTAATTGCTATTTGGAGCAATAAGGTACTTTTACCAATCCCTGGCTCTCCTCCCAAAAGTAAAATAGATCCTGGAACTACCCCGCCTCCCAAAAGTACATTTAATTCTTTGTCATCAAATTGCAATCGAAACTCCTCCGATTGCTCCACTTCTTGAATACGTGTTGGCTTACTTTTTTGATCTCCGAAAGAAAATGATTTAACCGAGGAATTCTTTTCAATTTTTTCCTCTACAAAGGAATTCCAACTTTGGCAAGAAGGGCACTTACCAAGCCACTTTGGTGCTTCATAACCACACTCCTGACAAAAAAAAGCAGATTTTACTTTTGACATTTCAGTTGTAAAGATATCTATTCACAAGAAATATGAGTGCCTGAAAATTAA
>VGMK01000062.1 GCA_016866375.1 Bacteroidota bacterium | reverse complement strand
GCCTACTTGACGAGGAAGAAGAATTGTTGTGTACATCACCGACAAATCCTGACACTGACGGAGATGGGCTGAACGACGGTGATGAGGTTGACGATGGCTCTGATCCGTGTGACCCTTGTAGTCCGAACGATGCTGGAATAGATTGTGTTTTGGGGTTACACATTCCGACTGCATTTAGTCCATCTGTCAATACTGGCCCAACTGAAAACAATGTATACAGCGTATTTGCGGGAAAAAATGTAGAGTCCCTCCAATTTACGATTTTCGACAGATGGGGTAATATTATTTTTGATTCCAACAGCAAGAATTTTGCATGGGATGGAACCTATAATGGTAAAGACTGTTCAACTGGCATTTACCCTTACCGTGCAGTCGTCAAGTTTACAGAGAATGAAAGTGAAGAAATAATTAATGGCAATATCACATTAATTCGTAATTAATGAGGGCTTTAATTCTTATTTTGTTTGCGCATCTTTTGTTGAATAATTCGTTCAGCCAAGACGCTCATTTTACTCAAATCGACAAAACAATCTCCTATCTAAATCCGGCAATGGTTGGTAATTTTGAAGGGTTCGGGAAGATTACTGCTCAAAATAGAAATCAATGGATTAATTCAGGAACTTCCTTTTCCACCTCTTATTTTATGGGAGAAATGAACATTGGGAAAAAAAAGAAGGGATTAAAGTCATACACAGGGATAGGGGCTTACTTTTTGAGCGACATTGGTGGAATTTCTAATTATGGCATTAAAACATTTGGATTGGCTTCAAGCGGAAATATCCCACTAGCCAGAGGACAGTGGATTTCAGGCGGTTTGAATATTTCATTAAATCAACAAGCTATCGACTTATCAAAGGTCACTTTTGCGAGCCAATGGAACGGAACTGTTATCGACCCCAACCTGCCGTCCGGAGAAAATGTGAATATGTCGAGTGCTTTTTTCCCAGATGCCGGAGCAGGATTAGCCTTTAACTTTCAAAAACCAAACAATTCAGCTTTCGACAAGCGCGAACTTAGGTTTCAAGGGGGAGTATCTTTGCAACACTTGAACAGACCGAAGATAAATTTTTCATCGTTAGAGAAAGACAATATGCAAATTAAATTAATGCTTCACGGTTTGTTAAGCTTCAGCATAACTAATTCTAGTTTGTTGGAAATGTCTGTAGCACAATTTGTTCAGGGGCCTCACAGAGAAACAATTCTAGGTGCATACTTGAAATCGAAGTTGAAAGAGTCCTCTCAATTCACTTCGCTGGTTTCTTCACAATTCCTATCAATAGGTACTTATTTTAGATCGACGCTCGACATTTGCCCTTATTTTGCTTTGGATTTAGGTCCTTTTAGAATTGGAATGGCATACGATATTAACCTTAGACCAGTTACCACAGGTTCATATCGGCAATCAATAGAATTTCAATTGGCATATCAATTTACCAAGAACCGAACATTAAGATTTTAGCTTTAAAACCTAATTCGGTTTCCAACTCGCGTTTAAATTATCTATATTTGTTAAAAAAAGCTAATGAAAAAAAACTTTATTGTTCCTCACGATTTTACTGAAGTTGCAAATATTGCTCTGGCTCATGCGCTAACAACAGCAAAGAAGGTAGGTGCTTCAATTCATTTATTGAATGTAGTCAAGGATGAGAGTGATATATCAGATGCCTTGAAGAAAATGGAAGAAATAACTTCAATGTATAGTCACGACAATATAGAAATTGTACCAAATATTCGGGTTGGTCGTATTTTTGAGGATATTGGTCTTTTTGCCGCAGAACATCAAGCCGAGTTAATTTTTATGGGGACTCACGGTGCTCACGGTTGGCAGCATATTCTTGGGAGTAACGCATTAAAAGTTGTCATAAATTCATCAGTTCCTTTTATTATTGTTCAAGAAAAATCTATTAAACCAACAGGATACGACTCCATTGTTGTCCCCCTAGACTTGCACAAGGAAACAAAGCAAAAGTTGACTGTAGTGGCCAGCCTTGCGAAATATTTCGGATCTCAGGTTCATGTGGTAACACCTGATGAATCCGACGATTTCTTGCGTCATGAAGTTGAATCAAATATAGTTTTTGCTGAAAGATATTTTAATGATCGCAATATAAATATGACGTCTTCCATTATCCCAAGTCATTCTTTTGACAGGGAGGTCATAAAATATGCTGCGTCTGTAGATGCTGACCTTATTGCGATTATGAACCTAAATAAAAATAGCTTCATCAGTGCCTTGACGACGAACTATGAGCAAAATATAATAACAAATGACGCCCTCATCCCGACATTAATTGTCAATCCCTCTCAAATCAGTAATGAGTTTTCAGCGATGTTTACAACATATTAAGGCAAACTAGCTGTTGAATTTTCTTTCAGATAAATGTCCAAGGTCATTACATTAACGCAGTTTATTAATAATGGCAAATCTGACTTTTGCGAATCTGTTGAACTTGTTGGCATTTTCAACGAGATCGCTCGTGCTGCAATCGTTTTGAGCGAAGATATCCGTAAAGCGGGTTTGAAAAGTCATATTCTTGGTAAAATTGGTTCAACAAACGTTCAGGGTGAAGAACAACAAAAACTCGACGTTCATGCGGACAATATTTTTAAAAAACACCTTGAATTAAGTGGTGAAGTTTGCGGAATTGCCTCTGAGGAAAATGACAGTTATATTGCTTTTAGTTCAAAAGGGGCAATGCATGGAAAATATGTGGTATTGTTTGATCCATTGGACGGGTCTAGTAATATTGATGTAAATGTATCTATTGGTACAATATTTTCTATTTACAAAAGAATATCGCCCTCAGATGCCAAAGTAGGCTTGGCCGACATGCTTCAAAAAGGGAGTGAGCAGATGTCCTCAGGATACATTCTTTATGGCCCATCAACGATGCTAGTGTTCACAATGGGTTCTGGTGTAAATGGGTTTACTTTAGATCCTTCATCAGGCGAATTCTGTCTCAGTCATCCCAAAATGCAGATTCCAGCTGATGGTAGATTTTACGCCATAAATGAGGGGAACCTCAATGATTTCTCGCAAGGATTGAAAGCTTATGTATGTTATTGTCAAAGCTCTGAAAATCAATCAGGCAAACCATATTCGGGTAGATACATTGGTTCCCTTGTCGCAGACTTTCACAGAAATTTAATAAAAGGTGGTATCTATATATATCCTGGAATCAGTTCTTCTCCGGAAGGCCGGTTGCGATTATTATATGAATGTAATCCCCTTGCATTCATTGCAGAACAAGCGGGTGGATTGGCTACAAATGGCTTTGAAAGAATATTGTCTATTGAACCTTCCGCTCTGCACCAACGTGTTCCATACATTGTAGGTTCTAAAAATATGGTTAAAAAAGTAATGTCTTTAATTTCCACTTCGAAGTAGATCTGACCCACTCAATTTTTGTAGCATTTAATTCTTTTAGAATTTTCATTTGAATTATCTATTTTCGCAATAGAAATAATTTACAATGGGAAGAGCATTTGAATACAGAAGGGCCGCCAAAGAAAAACGCTGGGATAAAATGTCTAAGATTTTTCCGAAACTTGGAAAAGCCATTTCGATGGCCGCTAAGGAGGGAGGTACAGACCCAACAACCAATTCAAAATTACGAACGGCAATTCAAAATGCCAAGGCAGAAAATATGCCAAAAGATAATATCGAGGCCGCCATTAAACGAGCTGCTCAAAAAGATATTGCTTCTTTCACTGAAGTAATTTACGAAGGTAAGGGACCACATGGCGTCCTTGTAGTCGTGGAATGTGCAACAGATAACCCTACACGAACTGTAGCGAATGTTAAGTCTTATTTCAATAAAGCTGGCGGACAAATTGTACCAAACGGTTCCATGGAGTTCATGTTCACCCGAAAGAGCGTCTTTGAAATTATTAAATCTCATGATTTGGATATAGAATCCTTGGAATTAGATTTAATTGATGCTGGATGTGAGGAAATAGAATTGACAGAAGAGCAGTTAATTGTTTATGGTAATTACACCGCATTTGGAACACTTGCTAAGGCACTTGAGGACATGCAGGTAGAAGTACAAAAATCAAGTTTAAAAAGAATTCCTACCTCACCTGTAGAATTCTCTGAAGAGCAGTTAGTAGAGATTGAAAAAATGTTGGATAAAATCGAGGACGATGAAGATATACAACAGGTATTCACAAACATTGCATAATATTCGTTGAAATCAATACTAAAACTAAAGTTTTTGAGTTATTCTATAAAGCCGTTTTTGAAAAATTTAATTGGTCTTTTCATTTTTCTTATTCTTTTGGTGGCATGCTCCACTGAAAAGGCGAGTTTTTTAAATAGAAAATATCACGGAACAACTGCAAGATATAATGGGCTTTTCAATGCGAACGAGCTACTCGCGGCATCGCTTAAAACATATAACGCTTCAATTAAAGATAACTTTTATGCTGTACTTCCTGTAAATCCTCTTCCATCCGAAGGCGACGTCAAAGGAATGGCACCCGCATTAGATACTGCAATTGCTAAATGCTCCAAAGTTATACAAAACCACAGCATGCCTGGTGCTGAAAATATGTTTTACAAAGAAGTTGAATACAATCGATGGATAGATGAGAATTGGATCACCATAGGAAAAGCGTTTTATTACAAAAGAGATTATGAAAAAGCTTATCAAAACTTTCAATTCGTAAAAAAATTCTTCAAAGACGATCCATCGACATACATTGCAGAGTTATGGATTGCCAAAATACTTATTGAGCAGAACAAATATGCTGACGCTAAAATAAGCCTAGACGATTTATTAGAAGTTTCAGAGGCTCAGAAAAAACGTACATTCAAAGATTTTATTCCAAAATTGTTCTTAAAAAAATCAAATGGCGAGAACAAACAGGTTCGTATGAGCAAAAGTTTACAGTTTGATATTTATAAGACGTCTGCAGATCTTGCCATTCGACGTAGAGATAATGAGTTAGCAATTGATATGTTGAATTTAGCCATTAAGAATTCACCAAATGTTTGGGAAAGGACAAGGTTAAGCTACATTCTGGCACAAATATATGTACAAGACAAAAAATTAGAACCTGCGGCGTTATTTTATTCAAAAGCAGTTCGCCCGGCTGCACCCTTTGATATATCGTTTAACGGTAAATTAAATGAAGCGATTTGCAGATCTGGAAGCGGCGTGGATAAAAAATTAAAAACTATGCTCCGCGATGCGAAAAATGCCCCGTTCAAAGACCAAATTTATTTTGCCTTGGCGAAGGTAGAGTTGAATCAAAATAATAATAAGCAGGCTAAAATTTATCTAACACAGTCCGCATTTTACTCCAACAACAATAAACGGCAACGTGCAATGGCATATGAAACACTTGGAGACTTGTGTTACTACGATCGTGATTATGTTTCTGCACAAAAATATTATGACTCGTGTAGTCGATTTGTAACGGATGATTATCCAAATGGAAAGGAAATTAAAGATAAAGCCAGCAAGCTTGAAAAGTTAGTGATGGCCGTAGAAACTGCTGCATTTGAAGATAGCGTTCAACGCATTGCCAAGATGTCTGAGTTAGACCGTACTAATTTCCTGAAAGAAACGTTGAAAAAGATGAAAGAAGATATTCAACGAAAAAAAGAATTAGAGGCTCAAAAATTAGTTGAACTGCAATCTCAACAAAACACAAATCTGAGCAATAACTCAAATAAGTTTGTGTTCAATAACCCTAAGTTGAGAGAAGCAGGGTTCAATGAGTTTCAAAAACAATGGGGACCTAGAGAGAATGAGGACGATTGGAGGAGGAGTAATAAAATTGTTTCCAATAATAAGTTGGAGCAAGACAGCACAAATTTAAAAGAAGAAGAGGAAATCGAAACAGAAGAGGTCTTGACATTAGCTCAGTTGTTAAAAGATATTCCATTGTCGGATAGCGCGTTTCAGTCCTCAAGGCTCAGAATGCAAGAGGCGTATTATCAAGCGGGTATTTTATATAAGGAAGTTATTAACGAGGAAAAACTAGCGGCTGAGCAATTTGAAACGGTTCTAGCGGTGAAGGAAATTAACCTCACAGATTTGTCCTCAGCTTTTCAGTTATACAAAATAAACGAAAATGGTACCTCTGTAGAAAAATACCGCAAGCACATTCTGGTTAACTATCCAAATTCAGATGCAGCAAAATTCATTGAGGATCCTGATTTTTTTGCAAAACAAAAAAATTCACAAAAACTTGCTCACGGGAACTACCTTGCACTTTTATCATTGTATGAAAAAGAGAAATACCAAGATGTTCTATCATCCTCAGACAACATTATAGCACTGGAACCAGCAAATGCCTTGAGAGCCGAATACTTATTACTCAATGCTCTTGCTTTCGGACAATTGAATGAGAATAAGCAGGAATTGGTTCCAAGATTAAAGAAAATTATTGATGAAAAGCCAGGAACATTACAAGCGATTAGAGCAAAAGAAATGTTAGCAATTATTAAAAATGGTTACTCCAAAAATGAGCCTGTAAACTTCAATAAGACATATTATTTCAGTTATAACCCAGACGTCATTCAATATGTTATTATAATAATGGATAACGAGGAGGATGTGGATGACGCAAAAAGTGTGATTTCAGATTTTACAACAAAGCGTCTCCGACTCGCGAAAATGAAAGTTTCGGCAAAAATGACGCTTAGTGAACAACAAATGGTTCTTGTTCAGGAATTTAATAAAATTAAAGACGCGGAGGCATTTGTTAACGCTTTTAAGGCTGGCTACGAAGATTTAGGTGACTATCAAAACAATAAAATTTACATAATTACTCAAGAAAATTTGAAAAAGTTGATAGAAAGCTCGAAATTTGAGGAGTATAAGTTATTTTACGACGATAATTATTAGTTATGGATCTTTTAAAACGCAGAGATTTTTTTGGTTCAACACATACAAATGACTCAATGGATAAAATGAACAAAATTTTTTCTGGTACTGAAATTACGGGCGATATAGTATCAGACGCAAGTATATTAATTGAAGGAGAGGTTAACGGAAATATTTCATGCTCCTCAAAAGTATTGATCGGCTCAACAGGAAAAATTAAAGGCAACCTAGTTTGTATTAATGCGGAAATTGAAGGCTGTATGGAGGGAGAATTAACGATTGAAAACCTTTTGGTACTCAAAAGTACTGCCCGCATAAAAGGAGATATGCAAACTTTGAAACTGACAATTGAGGAAGGTGCTTTCTTTGAAGGAGCTTGTGTGATGAAGTCTCCTGTTGCAAATACCACTTTCAATACGAATGTAGATTTTGAATAATCAAAAAAAATTACCAAAGAATAAACTTTCTTCATACGCTAAATTCTCCGCTATTGGCATTCAAATGGCTGCCATCATAGCAATTTTTACTTATTTGGGGACTTATTTAGACAAGAAAAATTCAGGTCAAACTCCGTGGTGGACTGTCGGATTTTCTCTATTCGGGGTCTTTTCAGCTTTGTTTCTCGTCATTCGTGAAGTATTAAGAATGCAGAATGACAATGACCAAAAGTAATTTCTTTGTCTTGTGCGGAACGCAACTGTTTGTATGCATACTTTCATCATACTTTTTTGCATTGATAACAAATAGAGAAATTCTAGATGGTTTCTTGGTATCCGTTATTACATTTTTGATTTATGCCACAACATCTGCGTTTTCCCTTTTTTCCAAAACAAAAAATTTCGACATCATTAATCGACTTCTGATGCTTATAATTTTACAAATACTCTTTTTTGTTGCGTTTGCAATGGTTCTAATATTTACCCGAAATGACTTGCCGTTAGCTTTTTTTTTATTTGGGATATACATACTTTTATTAATCATTCAGGCGTTTGCCCTTGTAAAGTATCGTCACTAACGTTTTTTCGCAAAAAACCCTTTCAGTATATCTAAACATTCATTTTCCATTATACCATTAAGCACAAGCGTTGCAGGGTGATAAAGTGATTTTCCTATCGTTCCCGCCCCACGTTTTTCATCGCGTGCTCCGAATACAATTTTGTCAATTTGAGACCAATAGAGTGCCCCTGCACACATGCAACATGGCTCAAGAGTGACATAAAGTGTGCAGCCCTTCAAGTATTTCGCTCCTAAATATTGTGCGGCGGCAGTTATGGCCTGAATCTCGGCATGTGCTGTAACATCGTTCAAGGTCTCAGTTAAATTATGACCCCTTGCAATTATTTGATTTTTAGCAACTATTACCGCTCCAACGGGAACTTCATTAGTATCATAAGCCTTTTGCGCTTCATCTAAGGCTTGCTTCATAAAATAATCATCGTTGTAAGGTGTGAGCATAATCAATTATTTCAGCAAAGGTAATTCTCACAACGCAATGTTCAGAAGATTTAATGGGAAGATATTTAACCGTTTTTCATTTTTAGTTCATTTGTGAAGTGAATTTTTTAGACATAATTATTGCGATACCTCTTGTTTACGGGGGATATAAAGGCTTTCGTAATGGATTCATTATGGAAATTTTTACCATTTTGGCACTGTTTGTTGGTCTTTATGCAGCTTTTACCTTCTCCGATCAGCTCACGGCGATGTTTATTGACACTCAACATGAAGAACCTAAATACTTGCCACCGCTTATCTTTATCACTCTACTGATTGGTGTTGGATTTGGTGTGTACTTTGCTGGAAAAGCTCTGGAAAAGGTCATTAAAGTTGCTATGCTCTCCACACCCAATAGAATTGCAGGAGGAATCGTTGGTACAGCTAAATTCTTATATTTCACAGGATGTGCACTCATGTTTATGAAATCAATGGATAAAGAGGAAAAATTTATCTCCTCAGACACTAGAGATAACTCTTTGCTTTACCGATTTAGTACTGAATTTGTCTCTAAAACAATCCCCGGTGTAACTGAAACATATTTGTATAAATTTCAGTCGGGAAAGGAAAATGAAAAGAAGGGAGAAGAAATAAATACCAATCCGGAAGTATCTTCAGATGATGTCATAAAAGCAAAAGAACTAGCTGACCGGCACAACATATCCGAAAAAGAAGCCATTGAGGTCATTAAAAACAACAAATGAAAATAGCCTTCTTCTGCTTATTGCTAATTGCCACTAATTCATTTGGTCAATTCTGGAAAAAACCTGAACCAAAAACCGTCATTCGAACAGGACCTTATATTGGAATTCAAGCTGGTCGCTATTACACGCTTGAAGCAGGAATGGAGCGGCAATGGAAAAAGGGCAAGTGGAAAAATTCCACCACAATGGCTATTCATGGCGGCGCCAATGCGGCTATAGGTTTAGAACAACAATCCTTAAGAACCATTGTGGGATTCGATATGGGGACATGGTATAAATCTGGCACCTTTGGATTTACTTATGGAATAGCTGGAAATCTACGCGCAGATCTCCACGAAAATTACATGGCAGGAATTACTCCCTCGATTGGTTTCAAAGTGCTTCAATTGCATTTATCAACCGGTTATCAAATTCTTACTCCTATCTCGGGGGTTCGTTTTCCAGCAACTTCACTTTTTCTTGGGGCAAGGTATGTTTTTGTCACCGATAAAGAGGTAAAGTCAAAGAAAAAAGACAAATAAGCACTTTTGGCTAAAGGCTTTCAATTCCTCATTTTCTTCCTTAACTTTGTTGAAAATATTTGTGTATGAGTGCTTACGATGTTGTTATTATTGGTTCAGGACCTGGTGGATATGTTTCGGCAATACGATGTGCCCAATTGGGTTTAAAAACAGCAATTATTGAAAAATATTCCACACTCGGTGGTACGTGTTTGAATGTTGGGTGTATTCCATCAAAAGCGTTATTAGATTCTTCCGAGCACTTCCATAACGCCACTCATAATTTTGCCGAGCATGGTATAGAGGTGAAGGGACTCAAGGCTAATATTACACAAATGATTCAGCGTAAAAACGAAGTGGTGAGTCAAACGTGTGCGGGAGTGAAGTTTTTAATGGATAAAAATAAAATTGATGTGCATACGGGAATTGGTTCTTTTGTAGACCAACACACCATCAAAATCACCACTACTGAAGGAAAATCGAGCGAGATAACGGGAAAGACTATCGTCATTGCTACGGGCTCTAAACCTAACTTTTTGTCGGGAATGGAACCCGATAAAAAACGCATCATTACCTCAACCGAGGCATTGAATCTAAAGGAAATTCCAAAAAAAATGCTTGTGATTGGTGCAGGGGTAATTGGTCTCGAAATGGGTTCTGTGTATGGTCGTTTGGGTACTGAAATTGAAGTTATCGAATTTGCCCCTACCCTTTTACCGGCAATGGATGGGACTATTGGCAAAGAAATGATGAAAATTTTGAAAAAAGAAGGGTTCAAATTCCAAATGGAACATCGCGTACTGAAAGTAGAAAACAAGGGAAAATCAGTTGTTTTAACGGCCATGAA
>VGMK01000061.1 GCA_016866375.1 Bacteroidota bacterium | reverse complement strand
CACAACGAATACATTGTACTCATGGGGGCAATTGTCTGCGTAGATGCATTGTCAGCATTGCCCCTTGCAGGTTTAAGGGCGGAGGAAAAAGCAAAGCGTTTTGCGACTATTCAACTAATTTCTATTGCGGTAAATATCGGGCTAAATATATTATTTATGGGATTTTTATTTGATAAATCCCGACCAGAGGAGGGGGTTTTATTTATTCTTATCGCCAATCTTATTGCATCTATTGTTAAACCAGTTATGTTGGCAGATAGCTTCAGTCTGTTGCGTCTTGGAGTAGACAAGGAAATAGTTAAGAAAATGTTGTTATTTGCCATTCCTTTGGTAATTGCAGGTTTTGCAGGCATTATCAATGAAACTTTGGATAGGATTTTATTAAAACAGCTTTTATTCAATCCCGGGGATCCATCTTCTCTTAAATATGCTGAGGCGCAGGTTGGAATCTACAGCGCGTGTTACAAACTGGCAATGTTAGTAACAATATTGTTACAGGCTTACCGCTATGCGGCAGAACCATTCTTTTTTAATCAATTCAAAAATGAGGAGAGAAATAAAGTTTACGTTCGTGTAATGAACTTATTTGTTGCAACCGTATGTTTTGTATTTCTTTTGGTTTCTTTAAACCTAGATATTTTTAAACACTTCATTCGCAACGAGGCTTATTGGATAGGTTTAAATATTGTGCCAATTTTACTTCTGGCCAATGTCTTTTTAGGCATTTATTACAATCAAAGCATCTGGTACAAATTGAGTGGAAAAACAAAATATGGAGCCTATATCTCTATTTTTGGAGCCATAATCACCGTTGTAATAAATTGGTTGTTTATTCCAATTTATGGCTTTCTTGCAAGCGCATGGGCGACTTTAATTGTATATGCTTTTCAGATGATTCTCAGTTACCTTTTGGGGCAAAAACACTATCCAATTCCATATAATCTTCGGAAATTTTACTTATATCTTTTCTCAGCTTTGGGGATTTTTGCGCTTTCATCTTTTCTTGATATAAAGGAATTTGTGCCGAAATTATTGATTCACAACTTACTTTTAGCCGGGTTTTTGGGAATGGTTTTTTATTTAGAGAACACAAGTTTTCAGTTCGGTAACAGAAATACTAAATAAAAAAACGAACTATTTCTTAGCCGCTTTGTTTGCTATATTTACGTAAATTTGTTTCCAATGAGTGATGTATATAAACCTGGCCGCCTTTTATCTCAAATAAGTTTTCCGAAAGACTTGAGGGAAAAGTTCGATTTCGAAGACCTTACTCAAATCTCAAAGGAACTGAGAGAATATATTGTTGATGTTATATCGGAGATTGGCAACAGCCATTTCGGAGCAAGTTTGGGTGTTGTTGAGCTAACGGTTGCCTTGCATTACGTATTCAATACTCCAGACGATCAATTAGTCTGGGATGTTGGCCATCAAGCCTATGGGCACAAAATTTTAACGGGTAGGAGAGAGGTTTTTCACACAAACCGACTAAAAGGTGGAATTTCCGGCTTCCCAAAACGCTCGGAAAGCGAGTTCGATACATTTGGTGTTGGACATTCGTCCACTTCAATTTCAGCGGCTTTGGGAATGGCAATAGCAAATAATTATCTTGGAAATAAAGAAAAACATCACATTGCTGTTATTGGAGATGGGGCAATGACCGCTGGCCTTGCTTTTGAAGGGATGAATCATGCCGGATTTGAGAAGAATGCAAATTTATTAGTCGTGCTCAATGACAACTGCATGTCTATTGACCCAAATGTAGGAGCGCTCAAAGAATATCTCACTGACATAACAACCTCACACACCTACAACAAAGTAAAAGACGAAGTATGGAAGCTCTTGGGAAAAATTTCCAAATTTGGACCAGATGCACAAACCATTGCTTCCAAAGTATCAAATGCGTTGAAAGGTAGTTTACTTAAACAAAGTAATTTATTTGAATCCTTAAACTTTAGGTATTTTGGTCCTGTTGATGGTCATGATGCCGTTGGTTTGGCAAGAGTGTTGAGCGACTTGAAGGACATACCAGGGCCTAAAATTCTACATTGCATAACAAAAAAAGGAGCAGGGTATAAATTTTCAGAACAGGGAAATCCCACAAAATGGCACGCCCCTGGAGTATTTAATAAAGAAACAGGTGAAATTGTAAAAATAGGTCCAAAATCACCTCAGCCACCGAAATATCAAGATGTATTTGGCCATACCATAGTTGAGCTAGCAGAGAAAAATACAAAAATAATGGGAGTGACTCCAGCGATGCCCTCAGGATGTTCTCTAAACATTATGATGCAAGCAATGCCAGATAGAAGTTTCGATGTTGGAATTGCTGAGCAGCACGCAGTAACTTTTAGTGCAGGACTTGCCACACAAGGGCTGGTGCCTTTTTGTAATATTTATTCAACATTCATGCAACGTGCTTTTGATCAAGTGCTGCACGATGTAGCGCTACAAAATCTGAATGTTGTTTTTTGTCTTGATCGTGGGGGCTTGGTGGGGGCCGACGGAGCAACTCATCATGGCGCATACGATCTAGCTTACATGCGGTGCATTCCAAATATGGTGGTTTCTGCTCCAATGAATGAAGAAGAACTTCGAAATCTCATGTACACAGCACAACTCCCGAATAAAGGGCCTTTTTCTATTCGTTATCCAAGAGGCAACGGTGTTACGACTGATTGGAAAACACCGCTCAAAGAAATCAAGGTCGGCTCCGGAAGAAAAGTATGTAATGGAGAAGATATTGCTATTTTAACCATCGGGCATCCAGGAAATTTTGTTCAGGAAGCAATCCGTGAGCTATACGACTATGGAGTGTCTGTAGCTCATTATGATATGCGATTCGTTAAACCTATTGACGAAATAATGTTACACGAGGTGTTTTCTAAATTTAAACAAATCATCACTGTTGAGGATGGCTGCATAATGGGGGGCTTTGGCTCTGCAGTTGTTGAATTTATGGCGGATCAAGGGTATCAAGCACAAATTGTTCGACTTGGTATTCCGGATGAGTACGTTCATCACGGCACTCAAGAAGAACTTTGGGAAGACTGTGGTTTTGATACAAAAGCGATTGTTGGGACTATAAAAACAATGCTTTCATTGAATGAAGAGAATAAAAAATTAAAACAAAATATTGGTTAGAAGTGAAATTATAGTAATTTGCGCTGTAATTTACTTTTATGCATAATCAGAAAACGAACTTTAGTGCGTTAGGGGTACTCACTATCGTATTCTTTTTTTGGGGATTTATTGCTGCTGGCAATAGTATTTTCATTCCATTTTGTAAAAACTATTTTCATTTAGATCAATTTCAAAGTCAATTAGTTGATTACGCTTTCTATGGTGCATACTATATCGGCGCTCTAATACTGTTTATTACAAGTTCAATTGGTAGTCGTGACTTAGTAGGTAATTGGGGGTATAAGAAAAGTATTGTTTATGGTCTACTATTTTCTGCTTTTGGAGCGGCAGCAATGATTGTGGCTGTATATGGGAATACGTTTTCGGGCATGTTGATTGGGTTTTTTTTGGTGGCTTTAGGATTCTCACTTCAACAAACTGCGGCTAATCCATTTGCGATTTCTTTGGGAAATCCCGCGACGGGTGCGACGCGTGTTAATTTCACGGGAGGGATAAATTCTTTCGGCACAATGATTGGCCCACTAATCGTTGCTTTTGCGCTTTTTGGCTCATCCGCTGAAGTTACAGACGACATGATTGCAGAATTAGACCTTATAAAGGTAATAGTCTTGTATATGGTGGTGGGGATTTTATTCATTGTGGCGGCGGCTATATTTGGGTTGTCAAAGTCCGTCCCATCTGGTGTTCACGCTGAACCAGTAGAGTCAGCAAATAAGGCCTTAAGAAACTTGTTGATAATGACAGGGCTTTTAATTGTTATGTTTACCCCTGTATTTAGTAGCTATAATTCCTCTAAAGCAAAGGCAGTTGCAAAATATGAGACGACTTTGTCCGAAATAAAAAAGGAGCAAGGAGAATCGCTGACTTATACTATCATTGAAGAAAAGGTGAAAGAAATGAAAAAGCCCCTGGAGCAAGAACGAATGTTGTGGTTATCGGGAGCATTAATTTCGGTGGTGGGAATGCTTTTGTTTGCGAATAGGTCAGCAATGAAAAATCCTGCAGGTTGGGGAGCTATGCGTTATCCGCAGTTGGTTTTGGGGATGTTGGCTATTTTTATCTATGTGGGTGTTGAGGTCGCGGTCGGGTCTAATCTTGGAGAGTTGCTGAAACAAAAAGATTTCGGAGGTTTAGAAGCCTCTGCGATTGCCCCTTATATTTCTATGTATTGGGGAAGCTTAATGATAGGTCGATGGGCGGGTGCAGTTAATGCATTTGATTTAAAAAAATCAACAAAGGCACTTCTAATAGTGGTGGTTCCGATTGTGGCTTTTTGTTTTATTCTTGCCACAAATTTATTAGCACAAAAAGATGTATCTGCGCTTTATTGGTATATACTTTGCGTTGGTGTTCAAATTGTGGCTTTTTTCTATGTTGGTGAAAACCCAATCAAATCGTTAATGATGTTTGGTTCCTTAGGTGTTGCAGCTATGTTAATAGGAATGTTTAGTACCGGTCAAGTTGCTGTATATGCATTTTTAAGTGGGGGCTTGTTTTGCTCCATTTTATGGCCTTGTATTTTTTCATTATCAATTGCCGGACTTGGAAAATTTACCTCTCAAGGCTCTGCATTTTTAATTATGATGATTTTAGGTGGTGGCATAATTCCACCAATTCAAGGGAAGTTAGCAGATTTAATAGGAATACAATCATCTTATGTCATCGCTGTTATTTGTTTCGGATACCTTGTTTCGTTTGCAGTATTGGCAAGAAAAATTTTAAAGAACCAAGGAGTTAATTTTGAGGAACAGATTGCTTCTGTGGGGCACTAGTTAGTTATTCAATATGCTCAGTCACGGGATTAAAGGCGCGCGCTACCATTGAAAAGATACCTCTGTTTTTGGCTCATAACGCCTGGGTCTCGAGTTAAACCAACTCTAGATCTATTTGTCTTTTCTTCGCATTCACCTCAAAAATTCTGATCTTTACCTTGTCACCAAAGTTATATTCCTTCCTATTTTTAGCCCCTATGATCCTATATTTTTCCGAATCAAAGTAATAACGGTCTCCAGGTATTTGACTCATTGGAACCATCCCCTCACAATGGTTTTCATCCATTCTAACAAACATTCCGTGTTCTGCGATACCCGAGATCGTGCCTTCAAATTCTTCGCCCACACGCTCGTGTAAGTACAGGGTTTGAAAATACTTGGTAGATTCTCTTTCAGCATCTGCTGCTTTACGCTCATTTTTAGAAATACGTTTGCATACATCCGATAATTCATTTCCGTATCGGTGTTTCGTATCCGTTAATTCTGTTTGAAGAATTCGATGCACTACAAGGTCAGCATACCTTCTAATGGGAGAGGTAAAGTGCGTATAATATGCGAAAGCCAAACCATAATGACCAATATTCTCTGTGTCATAGGAGGCTTTTGCCATACTACGAATAGCCATAGTTTGGACCAATGAAAACTCATTTTCTTCTCTTAATGAATCAAATAAACTATTCAAGTTCTTTGCAATATTTCGAGAATCCGACAAATCTAATTTATGCCCAAACTTTTCAATAAATACGGCAAACATTGCCATTTTCTCCGGATCAGGCTGGTCGTGAACGCGATATACCATTGGGATTACATCTCTATCTTTCTTAGGTTTTGAAAGAAAGCTTGCAATTGTTCTATTGGCTAGAAGCATAAACTCCTCAATTAACTTATGAGCATCTTTGGAAGTTTTTATCAGTACTTCAATGGGAAAACCTTTGTCGTCCAATTTAAACCGCATTTCTTCAGACTCTATACTTAGGGCGCCTTTTTTCAATCGTTTTGCACGATACGTTTTAGCAATTCCATCTATTTTTCTTAAAACCCCATCGTGATCACCGGGATTCCCCTCAAGAATTTCTTGAACTTCCTCGTATGTATATCTGCGTTTAGAATGAATAACGGTTTTGCCCAACCACTCACTCACCACTTTGCCGTCTGCATTCATCTGAAATAATACCGAAAATGCATATTTATCCTCATTAGGACGGAGGGAACAGGCCACGTTCGATAATTGTTCAGGCAACATCGGGATTACCCTGTCTACCAAATAAACAGAATTAGAGCGCAACAATGCTTCTTTATCCATTGCTGACCCAGGACGAACATAATGGCTCACATCGGCAATATGTACCCCTAACTCAATGTTCCCATTTTCTAATTCCTGATATGAAATTGCATCATCAAAATCTTTCGCATCAACAGGGTCAATGGTAAAAGTTAAAACATCTCGGAGGTCTTTTCTTTTTGTAATTTCTTTTGCTTCTAATTCAATCGGAATGTGCTCTGCCTCGGACATTACCTCATCTGGAAACACTGGGTTTATGCCTTGGCTATATAAAATGGATAACATTTCCGTATCATTTGACCCTGGCATACCCAAAACTGCGACAACTTCTCCATATGGCATTTCGGATGATTTAGGCCAAACTGTAATTTTTACCAATACTTTTTCACCATGTCTAGCCCCGTTCAATTGCTCTTTTGAAATATATACTTGAATGCCTGAGCGATGATTATCTGGTATTAGCAAAGCGTATCTATCCTGCATTTTGAGCGTTCCCACAAATTGCGTGCGTTCTCGTTCTAAAACAGATGTAATGGCTCCTTCGTCTCGCTGCATTCCTTCCTTAAAAATTCGGAGTTTTACCAAATCTCCATTCATCGCTTGCCCAACATTTTGTGGGGCAATAAAAATATCTTTTTCTCTTCCCTCCACTGAAACGAAGGCAGCACCCCGTTGTGTCAGCTGAACGATTCCTTGAAGAAATGAGTCGTGTTCAGCAAGTTTAAAAGTAAAATGATTAGACCTTGAAATCAATTTTTTAGCAAAAAGTTGCTGCAATGCTTCAAAAACAACCTGTCTTGAGGAGGGGTCTTTAGCATCTATCAAATAACAAACTTGCTTATGGGTTAATTCGGCCTGTGGATTTTTCTCAAAAACCTTAATGAGCAGTGATGTAACAGCACTTTGTTTGAAAGAAGATTTTGGGCTACGTTGTGGTTCCTTTTTTTTCTTTTTGGCCATGCACTACGAAAGTAGTAAAAAGCATAGTTCAAATTCGAAATGAATACTTTATTTAATGATTAACTTTTTGGAAAAAGGTCGCAATCCAGGAATTTCTACATTAACAAAATAAACACCGGGCTTAAAGTCACTTACATTAAACTTCTTCGTTCCTATTATGTGATCTTTTAGGACTATGGCACCAAAGGAATCGTAAATTCTACAGAAGGCAGATTCGGTATTGGTAAGAGTTATTGAAATATAATCGCTGGCTGGATTTGGGTTAATTGAGACAATCGGATCTTGCTTTAATGGTTTTGTTGACGCAGTATAATCAATGATTAAATCTACCGAGTCAGAGTATCCGGAACCAGGGTCAGAAATGTAATATCTGTAGTGGGCTTGACCACTTGCATCGTCAGCAGGATTAATTTGTGGTTTCAGTTTTCCATATTCTCCATTGTCAATCGTGAACAGTAAATTTGGATTAGTGGACGAAGTCCAGGGATTTGCCGACATTTGA
Organism: Bacteroidota bacterium; assembly: GCA_016866375.1. Taxonomy (GTDB): domain Bacteria; phylum Bacteroidota; class Bacteroidia; order Flavobacteriales_D; family Crocinitomicaceae; genus UBA952. The sequence goes on along the minus strand of VGMK01000061.1, from coordinate 2,849 downwards.
GATGACGAATAACAAGTGCCTCCAAATGGATCAGTACTATGACCCCAGCATAGACCATCTGCCCAACCTGTAGGAACATTGATTTTATACCTCGTAACTACCCATTGATGCGATTGGCCAGTTTGATTTTCAATAATAAATGGAACATCAAAAACCGTGCTCCCAGGTGCTGTCATTGTATGCGTTAGGCCGGAAATATCGTCGCTCCCCCCCTCTATTTTTATGATAATACCATTTTGCGAGAAACCAAGAAAGTTTAACAAAAGTAGTGCGACGAAGGTAAGAGCCTTTTTCATTCTCAATGAAGTTGATGACCAAATATAATGAAGTAACAGTAAATTCTCAAATATTGAGCCATTTTTTTAGCTATTTATTTTTTTATACCTTTGATTTCGGCAAGATTTTTGAAATCTTCCACGGATAAAAAATATTAAACCATGAAGACAATCCATTTATCTTTCTTGCTTATTTTTTTAGCCTCGAACGCGAATGCTCAAAAAGTAGCCTCCGTAAAATTAAAAGATCTTGAAGGAAAAACATACAACACCGCTGAGCTTGGATTCGATGGTCCAGTGGTGATAAGCTTTTGGGCTACTTGGTGTTCTCCTTGTAAAAAAGAATTGAATACCATTCATGATTTATACGAAGATTGGCAATCTGAAACTGGAGTAAAACTTGTTGCCGTGTCTATTGATGATGAGAAAACTAAAAATCAAGTGCCAACCTACGTGAACGGAAAAGCTTGGGATTATCTGGTTTTACTGGATCCAAATGGAGATTTTAAAAGAGCAATGGGAGTGAATTATGTTCCTCATACCTTTTTATTAGACAAAGACGGTAATGTAGTTTACACGCACAACAATTACGCTCCAGGTGATGAAGAAAAATTATACCTGGAAATAAAAAAGTTGAGCGGGAAATAACATGAAAATTTTTTTCCCCCTCTTGGGATTCATTGTTTCTTTTACGCTATTCTCTCAAGGTGAATTAACCGGAAATATAGAAAGCACCTTCCAATACTTGAATGAAGACACACTAATAGGGGCAAGTCAACCTGCTCAGAAAGGGCTTATCAATACTTACATGAATGTGTTCTACACACAAGGCAAATTTAAAGCCGGAATGCGACTTGAATCATATCTGCCAAGAATTCAAGGGTATCCAAATCGTTTTGATGGAACGGGTTTGGGCATGCGTTACATTGGTTATAGCGATGAATTTGTAGATGTAACATTAGGGTCATTTTATGAACAGTTTGGTTCTGGTCTTTCGTTTCGTGCCTACGAAGACCGGGCACTTGGTTACGACAATTTAATGGATGGTGTACGTTTAATTGTTCGCCCGAAAAAAGGAATCGCGCTTAGAGGTGTTTACGGCTATCAACGTTTATCCTTTCAACAAGGAAAGATAATTCATGGGGCCGGGATCGTAAGAGGAGTAGATGGAGAGGTAAACCTCAACGAATGTTTTTCAAAACTTGAAAATTTCCCCTTAAGTACTGTGGTTGGGGCGTCTTTCGTTAGTAAATATCAAGCGGATAATGACGCCGACTTAATTTTACCTGAGAACGTCGGAGCTTATGGAGGAAGAATGAAATTGAGGTATAAAAATTTTAATTTTGATGCTGAATACATTCAAAAAGAACAAGACCCTTCTAATGATAATGGGAAGATTTACAATTTCGGCCATGCAGCAGTTTTTAATTTAGGGTACAATCAAAAAGGATTAGGCATTTTACTCTCAGGAAAATCTGTAGATAACATGAGTTTCCGTTCTGACCGCACAAAGGACCTACAGGATGTTTTCATTAATTTCCTGCCGGCTTTGAATAAGACACATACCTATAATCTCGTTGCCACCTTATATCCTTACGTAACTCAACCGTTAGGGGAAGTTGCATACCAAGCAGAAGTATTGTACACATTTAAAAAGGGGACTTTTTTAGGCGGCAAGTACGGCACATCTCTTAATGCCAATTTTTCGACGACTTATCAGCCAAAACAATTTTTGGATAACATCAATTTACTCGATTCCTCCCGAGTAGTCTATGAAAGCAAGCCATTTGTTATGAGTGATAGTCTTTATTGGAGAGATATTAACGTGAATCTTACCAAAAAAATAAACAAAAAGCTTAGTTTGATATTCAGTTATTTTAACATCAATATTAATAATGATGTTGCAAAAATCTCTAACGATGCATCAGGCATAATCAGAGCGCATGTTGGCGTGATTGAAGGGTCTTATAAAATAAATAAGAAACACGCAATTCGTACTGAATTGCAAGGTTTGATTGTTGAGCCGAAAAATGGCCAATCAAACGATAAAGGTGATTGGGCGACCATACTTGTTGAATATACGGTTTCTCCACATTGGTCGTTTGGATTTATGGATCAATATAACTATGGAAATCCAAGAGAAGAACTTCGCGTTCATTATCCGATTGTGACGTTCGGATATGTCAAAGATGCTACACGATTTATGATTTATTACGGGCGGCAACGTGCGGGATTGTTTTGTGTTGGAGGCGTTTGTCGATTTGTTCCCGCATCCAATGGTTTAACGTTAAGTTTCACGCAAAGTTTTTAATATGAAAAGATACATTTTTGCTTTGGTTTTAATTGTCTGTTCTGCACTTATCAATTCTTGCGACAAAGTTGATGACCCTTATCCTCTTCCTTATAATACAGACTTGGATACTACGCTTTACCCCGGAAACTGGAGTGATTATATTGCGAATGAATGGCCACAATTTTCCTCAAATACAAATACAAACAGAAATGTATTAATTGAAGATTTTACGGGCCATCTTTGTGTTTTTTGCCCAGCGGCTGCCGATGAAGCTCATTCCC